>DAOVKX010000005.1 GCA_030631505.1 Candidatus Nanohaloarchaea archaeon | reverse complement strand
CGTACCCAGGTCGTCGGCGTTGTGGACGATAGCCTGGGCCACCTGGTCGGGGGTGTAGCTGGGATACCTGGAATAGAGCAGGCCCGCCAGCCCGGCGACAAAAGGGGTGGCCATGCTGGTGCCGCTCATGTAGGCATAACCTCCACCCATGTAGGTGCTATAGATGTAGGAACCGGAGAATCCGCAGAAATAGCAGGTATGGTTCCAACGCTGACAAGAATGCAAAAAATAGAAAGGCTCAAAGTGATAAGAACGAGGATACAAGCAAAAAAACTTGAAATACTCAAAAATGAAAATGTCAGCAAAAAAGCAAAGGTAAAACTAATAAGAAAAACAAACATGATAAGAGAAGCGGCGCATAATTTAATAGCATTAAGGGCCATTACAGGTGAGAGAACAGGAATAGGACAAAACCTCTCAGTGATAGCAAGAGAATTTAATAATTCAGCAGAAAAAATAGAGGGTCTTGAAAGCAAAATAGAAAAAAGAGGAAGAATCAGAAAACTTTTGTTTGGTGGGGATGTGAACTCAGCAGAAGAACTCAACTCAGAAATAGCAAAAGTAGGGACCCGGATAATTGAACTTGAAAATATAAAAAATGAGTTAACAGACGAAGAATCACAGGCAGTTATAGATGATCAAATAGAAGTTATGAAAGATGAGAAAGCACGACTTGAAAGAATTGCCGCAGCAGAGAAAAAAAGCAGAGGAATATTCGGATGGTTGTTTAGGTAGTGAAATGTTATCTTTTCATAAACCTGTTTAAACTCATCTGTTGTTTTCCTTTTTCTATTTTTTCAAAGGCATTGTTAATCCTTTCTCCTAAAAATTCGTGTTTTTCGCATAGAATTTCCTTTATTTTTTCTTTGCCTATTTCTCCTGTTTTTATCGAATATGTTTTTGCAATTACAGGTTTGTTGAAAAAATCAAAAATAATTTTTGAGGGGACTTCAAAGGTCCATTCAATGTTTTCCATAACTTTTTCAAATGTTTTATGTTCTTTAACAATCTTCAATGCGGTTTTAGGACCAATGCCCTTGATTCCGCCGGGATTGTAATCTGTGCCAATTAAAATGCCAAGAGTGATTAACTGCTCCTGATTTATTTTTAATGTTTCCAAAACCTCATCCAATTTAATCAGTTCTGGTTGTATCTCCATATAATAGTTTTTTCCGGGAACTTTTCTTTTTCCTGTAATTGATATGTTCCGAATTACTTTTGGTCCGCCAAATAACAAGGTATCGTAATCTGATGAAGAAACAGCAAATGCATCGCCGTTTCTAACAAGATATGCTGCCTGCGCTTCGCCTTCCATAGGAGCATCAACCCATGGAATTGCCATCGCCGTTAACAGTTCCTTTGTTTCCTGAATCATTTCAGGGGTGAGATACAAAGATGCCTGGGCGTATTTCCTTGCTTCGGTTAAATCTCCTCGGTTCTTTGCATCCTGCCATTTGTTATATGCTTCCTGCTTGATTTTTTTCCTTTGACTTAATGTTTCTTTTTTAATCTCCGGCTTTTCACCATCAAAGACATAAATCAACTTAACTCCATTCTCAAGAAGTTTCATGCTTCTGTAAAAAACACCTGACAGATGAGAAGTTATGGTTCCATCAGAATCAGAAAGCGGGGTTCCGTCTGCCTGCCTGATTACGCTTAAAAACTGGTACAAAGTATTTGCTGCGTCAACTGCAAGAGTTTTGCCTCTAAGCTCTTCGATTTTAATTGTTTTTCTCGGAACAAGTTCTGATATTTGAATTCCCATAATAATATTTATAACTTCATAAATTAATATTTAATTATGTATGACTCGAATAAAGCGCATTATGTGGTTGTTACCGGAATAATTATTAAGGACGGCAAATTCTTAATCGCAAAACGTTCCCCTGATGAAAAGGCATTTCCAAACCAGTGGACTGTCCCGGGCGGTAAGCTGGAATTAAATGATTATATTGACAAGCCAAAGGATACAAATTCCCACTGGTATAATATTTTTGAAATTTTATTGAGAAGGGAAGTTATGGAAGAAACCGGGCTAAACATCAAAAATATAAGATATCTGACCAGTCTGACTTTCATAAGGCCTGACGGCATACCTACGATAATTATAAGTCTATTCGCTGATTACGACAGCGGAGAAGTTAAATTATGCCCGGAACTAACAGAACATGCATGGGTTGATATAGAAGAAGCAAAAAATTATGATTTAATTGAAGGCATATTTGAAGAACTGGAGATGTTAGACGCCCATTTAGAAGGTCAGGAAGTTGGCGAATGGAGCAACACTAAATAATACTTGGCAATTGATTTTTTAAGCTAACAAATAAAACCAAAACTCAATAAAGGAAATTGAATTTCTGCAGAATTAAATCATCCAAAATACCTGGAGTATATTCTTTTTAGAACCCGGTAGCACACCATCAGAGGTATGAACAGCACAATTAAATACACTGCATATTTAATGGCAGCGAAGAACAATGAAACGCTTCCAGTTATTATATCCATTGATGAATTGGCGATGTCGTCCAATGCATTTTTTATCTTGTTCCTAAACCTATTGCCAAGATTTTCCGGCATTATTTTTGCATCTTTTTTCTGCTCTAAAGTAATGCTGAGCGTGGCATACTCACTTCTTTTTTCCTTACCTGTTAAAGAACTTTCATACTGCCTGGCTAATCTTTTAAGTTCAAGTTCATTTTTTGTAAGCAAAAGCAGCATATTGAGCTGGTCTTTGCTTAACTCCATATTGTTTGCCTTGATTCGTATTGCTTCATAATCGTCAAGCGTTTTTTGTATTAATTCTATTTCACCAAGCTCTCTCTCTGTAGACAGGCGGTAAAAATTAATGTTGAATGATTTCTCATCATACCTGCTTTTTAACTGCTCAACATAACCATCAAATTTTTCTGAAGGTATTCTGGCGCGCAGGTATATATTCAGATAAAGGTCGGTTTCGCTTTTTCTCATGTTCTCCATGTAGCCCTCATAATCTGCAGTCAGGCCCTTTATGGAATCTGCATCATTCTCAGCATCCTTGGTCTCGATCCGCATTGAGCCCTCCTTTACCTCTACATAAGCCCCGCTATCTGCAGAATCCTGATGCCTGTAATTAACAGAATCAAAATCGCCGCTTTTAGCCATGCCCGGTGCGTAATAACCTTCAGAAAGACTTTCAGAAGTCACCATCTGGGATGCGTACATTAAGCCACTCTGCAAAAACATAAAAGAAACTGACAAAACAAACAGGATTGCTACTGCAAGAACTATAGACAACAGTTTATTCTTTTTTGCCCATGTTATCTGCTCATCAGGAAAACTCATAAGATATAATATTATATCTGGATATATATAGTTTTTACAAACCAATAAAATATATATACTTATCTTTGGAATATACTAAATACCAAATTTAAGCTCAGAATTTCATTGAGGTTTTGGTTGAGTGGTGATATAGTGAATAAAGTTTTGCCAGCAGCACCTTTTGACAGGATATTAAGAAAATGCGGTGCAGAAAGGGTAAGTGAGGAAGCTGCTCAGGAATTGAGGGATATTGTAGAGGACATTGCAACAAATTTTGCCATAGAAGCGTCAAAAGTTGCAAGGCACGCAGGCAGAAAAACAATAAAAGAAGAAGACATTGCTCTTGTGGCCCGGACCCCGAACCATTTTTAATTTTTGTGATGTAAATGGAAATGAAACAAATTGAAGCAAAAGGCGCCAAGAGAGGCACTTACCTTATGATAGATGATGTTGCCTGCAAGGTTGCAGACAATAAAATATCAAAACCCGGAAAGCACGGCGAGGCAAAATGCAGAATCGAGGGAGTGGGTTTAATAGACGGCAAAAAAAGGGTAGTAATAAAACCTTCAGGACATAAACTGCAGTCGCCGATTATCCAGAAAAGAAACTGCCAGATTCTGTCCATACAGGGAAACATGGCACAGGTAATGGACATGGAAGACTACAGCACATTTGACACGCCAATCCCTGAAGAATTAAAAGGCAAATTGGTGGAAGGCGGCGAGGCAACATACTGGGTGATAGTCAACCAGAAAGTCCTGATGGAAGTTAAGTAGAATTTTTCTTAGTTTTTTGGCTTGTAGGAAAACTCATTTAGATTATATAAACCAAAAAATTCCTTGCCTTTTCTTACAAACCCATTACCTTTAAGAATATAATCATTCAATGGCCGAATTTCAAAAATCAGCCCTTTCCCCATCATTTCACTTCTGGTTTTTGTTCTTCTGCTTTCTTCCCAGATTTAGCTTCTTCATGTTTGGTTTTTCCCTTTGGAGCTTCTTCTTCAGGTTTTGCCTTGGTTTTTTCTTCTTTTTTGACTTCTTCTTCCGCGGGTTTTTCCTCTGCTTTGGGTTCTTCCTTGGATTCCTCTGGTTTTTGCTCAGCCTTTGGTTCTTCCTTAACAGCTTCAGCACCTTTAGATGGTGTGATGGTTGCTGCAAAATAAGTATCCAACGGCTTGCTTCCTGCCTTGACAACTTTTGTATTTATCTGGGCAAATCTGTCTGTAATAGTGTTGCCACATACCATTTTTCTCCTGCGAAGCCCCTTTACCTTTGACTTACCTATACCTTTTGAGAGAAGCAGCCGTTTTCTCGCTATCCCGTGGAAGTCTTTTTTCATAGGGAATCCGTCTTTGTCAGTTCCTCCTGTAATCTGCAGCCGGTACCCTGGCAGGCCCAGAATCCCTGCATCAAAATCAGAACCGATTTTCAGCCCTGCAACTCCCTGCGCTTTATTCTTTTCCAGTTCCTTCTGAAAAGTTTTCCCTGTCTTGGGATTGCTGATAACAAATCTGAAAGTCATATAAATCACCCAACATTACTTTTATCTTCATTTCTTTTTAACTCATTGATTAATTCACTAAAGACATGATGCATACCCTTTGCGTATTCACAAGCGTAATGCCCTATAGCTTCTGGTGTCAATAACATAGTTTTACTTAATGCACGATATGGTAATCCAGGTCCCTTAAGAGCAAAATCATTGGCTTTTTTATCCAAAGCAAAAGCCAGTGAAATGGACATATTGTTACCTAAATTTCTATGTTCATTATAATAGTTTTTTATATTACCAACGTAATATCTTTTCAGTTCATTCCATGTATAAGCATCTTTTAGTTCTTTTAACATAGGTTTAAATAAAGAGTTAAAAGTCATAAAATCACTAATAGATTTAATATTCTTATTGGTCAATCTTTTTAAAACTTCCATCAGTTCAACTTTTGGCTGAAGCTGTTTTTTTCATTCTATTTTTCTAATAACTTCCCACCTATTATCGCTCCTTTTTTCCAAGCTTTCATCCTAACCAACCACCAATAAATTATGTATCAAAACCATGCAAATTAACTTCTTTTTGTTCATTTTTTCGTTATTTTATACTTATGATCTAATTCGTAATTTCATTTATACTCGTGCAAGTGTTATTTATGCATTTGCAATCATTGTTCTGTGAACATTTTCTAACATCATGAAACTCAGTCTTTGGATTAGAGATGTAATTAACACATACCTCTAAACACATACACTGTTCATCAAGTTCACAATATGTCCTATTTTTAAGAAATTCAAGTTTTGGGGCACTTGATATAGTTTCACTTGAGGTTTCGTTTACTGCTATCCATAATGATTCTATTGTGTGATTTTCACTTTTTCTATAAACAAATGTCCAAACACCATTTACAAGTGAATATGAAAACAAATCTGCATCAGGATATAACTTCAAAAACTCTTTAACCTCTTCTGTCCCACTTGCAATTTCTATTGCTTCTTCTTCACTATCAATTGGAAACCCCACATCAACTTTGTCAGACATTTCAAGAATGAAATATCCACTAACCAAAACAATACATATAATTAACCCCAAGCAATAAATCTTTTTCATAGACTAACCCCGATGCCTGACCTCAAAAACCTCGAATTCTTTTGTTGGCTCTCCCCACTGCATTTCTATATCATCAACCCTTGCATACTTTGGCCCTTTCCTTAATTCCTTCACCAGACCAACTATGTTGTCTGTTGTTCCCTCTACAATTATCTCAACCCTGCCATCTGAAAGGTTTCTCACAAAGCCTTTTAGACCAAGACCCTTTGCTATTTCCGAAGCAAAAGACCTGTAAAACACACCCTGCACTTTCCCGCTAACAAATAAATGCGCTCTTCTCATACAAATGATATTTAAAATTTTCTTTTTAAATATTAAACATGATTTTAACTGAAAAACAACTAAAAGAGAAAGTTGAAGAAATTGCAAAAAAATATAATGAAGTAATAGAGCTCGGAAACCAGCTTGAGAAATATATTGATAAAATACCAGAAGAAAAATGGAAAGAGAAAAGCAAATTCTTAGAGTGTTTTAACAAAGCAAATGCTCTTAGTTATGCTATGTCAAAAGAAGTTTTAGAAGACATCATGGGCTTGCCAATTAAAGACGTGAATTTGGATAATATAAATAAAAAAGCTGAAAATACTACAGCATTAGAAGCTGGCATTGCCGGTTATTTATTCCTACATCTTGCTCACAATGAGGGTAACACTCAATTTGAAAAAACATTCAAAGAAGAATTAGAGAAAAACGATTTAATTTATTTCTCTGAAGGGGTTCCATATCGTCCTAACTTTTAACACACATAAAAACAAACTAATTCTATAAGTGATATTATGAGTATACTAAAAATCGCAGAGAATATACTAAAAGACGGTTACGTTTGCGACAACTGCTTGGGAAGGCAGTTTGCGCAGTTGCTGTCAGGATATACAAACAACGAAAGAGGAAAGATAGTCAGGTTTTTAATAGCTGCTGAAATAGACAAAGATGAGAGGATTAAGATAGACAAAAGCAACATAACTGGTTTTAAATTCAGGCATTACAAATCAAAAAAACTAACAGGAAAAAAAGAAGAATGCAAAGTCTGTGGTGGCATGTTCAAAAATCTTGGAAAAACTGCAGGAAAAATAGCAAATGAGCTGAAAGAATATGAATTTGATACATTCCAGATAGGGATAAAATTAAGTGAAAATTTGCTGAAACGCGAGGAAAAATTATGGGATGTTGTAGGGATTGAGCACTGTGAGTCGATAAAAAACGAACTGAGCAGGGAAATAGGGAAAAAAGTCGAAAAATTGACAAAAAAACAGGCCGATATAAAAAGACCAAATGTTGTGGTTTTGCTTGACTTGGAAAACAACAAAATCGGGCTGACTGTAAACGCCCTCTATATTTACGGGAAATACAACAAATACAAAAGAGGCCTGCCACAGACGAGATGGCCATGCTCAAAATGCAGGGGGCTTGGCTGCAAGGACTGCGATTACACAGGAAGGCAGTTTAAAGAAAGCATTGAAGAGTTAATCTCTGAACCGCTGTTAAAAATGACAAAAGGGGTTAACACAAAATTGCACGGCGCAGGAAGAGAAGATAGAGACGCGAAATGCACAGCGGGCAGGGAGTTCGTAATAGAAGCTGAAGAACCGCGAAAAAGAAGCATAGACCTGAAAAAACTGGAAAAACAGATTAATGATAAAAACAAAAGGAAGATTTCTGTTTCTGATTTAAGATTCAGCGATAGAAAAGAAATCATTGAACTAAAGGACAAAAAAGCAGACAAAACATACAAGGTCGTAGTTGAACTTGAAAAACCAATAAAGGAAAGCGACTTAAAAAACTTAAACAAACTAACAAGCACTATAAAACAAAAGACTCCTGAGAGAGTCTCGCACAGGAGGGCAATAAAAACAAGAAAAAGAGAAGTAAAAGGCATAAAGTGGAAGTTCCTGAATGATAAAAAAATTGAATTGAAAATCACAACATCTGCAGGGCTTTACGTTAAGGAATTAATATCAGGCGATAATGGCAGAACTCATCCCTCAGTTTGTTCTGTTCTGAAAATTCCTGCAAGAGTTAAAATTCTGGATGTAATAAAAATTGAATAAAGGATATAAAATTTCAAAGGCTATATATAATCAGCAGGTTTATTCTAAAAAGTTTTTAAAGGTATTTGTATAAAATAATTAGATAGTATTGCATAGAGGGGGTTTTATGAGAAGGTCAAAAGGGTTCAGAAGCAAGACCCGGAAAAAATTAAAGAGTGAAGGGAAAAGAATCACGATAACTGAGAAACTGCATGAATACGCTGTCAGTGAAAAGGTTGTCCTGAAGCTAAACCCTGCAGTTCAGAAAGGTATGCCACATCCAAGATATCAGGGACATGTAGGCAATATATTATGCAGGCGCGGGAATTCGTATCTTGTTGAAATAACAGATGGCAAAAAGAAAAAAACATTAATTGCGCGACCAGAGCATATCAGGGCGATATGAACAAACATTCTTTAAAACAGAACGGTTATTCTTAGGATTATAGGGGTGAGAAAATTGAAAGTAATTGATGAAAAACTGATAACGCTTGCAGAAGCAAAAAAAATACTTGACAAGAAAAAAGTAAAAGAGATGGGATATGAGCAAAAGATAACAACAGACTATTTAAGAAAAATGGTTAATGCAGACTTAAAGGACATTGAAAAGGCAAAAGAAGAACTTCAGAAGATGGAAGTTCTAAAAGAGCACCAGATAATCAATCTTGTTAACCTGCTGCCGAAAGAGGAAGAGGATGTTAAAGTAATATTTATGAAAGAAAGAACAAACCTGAAAGATGACGATGTCAAGAAAATACTTAGCATAATTAAGAAAATAAAAGTGAAGAAAAAAGACAAGTAACATAATGTGATTAAAATGAAAGATGAGTATGCTCTTGTGCTGGATGTTCTGCCATTAGGCCACTCAGACCAGAGAAGGGCGTTTCCTATTGCACAGGTAATCGGCGAAGTGCATTTCAATCTGTTGGAGCTGGTTCCACGGGAAGGTGTGGAATTCAAAATGCTGGAGCGAATTTATATAGGTTCTGGTGTTAGGGACAAGGTACAGTCAATAAAAAAGAAACTTACGGTCCCGGAACTGACAGCAACAGCGCAGTCTGAACTGCCAAATGTAGTGGAGAACTTGGTTGAGGACAATGAAAAAAAATTCATTGATTTCTTCAATACTGCCGGACCTCTGACAACGAGACAGCACAAAATAGAAATTGTCCCGGGCATAGGGAAAAAACACCTGTGGGCGCTTCTTGATGAAAGAAAAAAAGAACCTTTCAAAAGCTTTGAAGATATGGAAAAAAGAGTACACTTGCTTCCGAATCCAAAAAAAGCAGTAATTAAGCGTATTTTAGGGGAATTGGAGGGTCAAAGCAAGTGGTATTTGTTTGTTGGTCCCCCAAAAAGGGAGTTTTAGTTCTGCAATAGACGTATTAAACCCTGTATCAAGCAAAAAGATTTAAAAAGTTTTAGAATCTATATTACGATATAGAAAATACTTGAAATAGATAATAAAATCTTTTTTTGTTTATATTTAAGTAATATGCGTTAAAATGTGATTTTTATGGGTAGTTTAGTAATTGGAGAAGGTTATGGGGATAACAGTCCAATAAATGAGGAAATAAAAGTAAAAGAACAGGAATACAATGAATTATTTGAAGAAATAAGAGAAGCATATCCTTCTTTTGCAACAGTAAAAAAAATTGGTAAAGTTCCCGAAACCGTATATGTGCCTCATTATCTGAAAGAAAAAGTTGAAAATTTAAGACTGTTAGAGCACACTTTAAAAGAGTTAAAAGGAGAACATAATATAAAACCTTGATTCCAAAAAAACATTATGAATCAAAGAGCAAACAAAAAACTGGGTCAGCATTTTCTTGTAGATAAGAACACAGTAAGGAATTTAGTTGATTTTGCGGAAATCCGGGAAAATGAGACAGTTCTTGAAATTGGTCCTGGTTATGGTTCAATAACCGGGGAAATTCTCAAAAAAACCAAAAAGGTAACTGCTGTAGAAAAAGACATAGAACTGGTAAAAATTTTAAAGAAAAAGTTCCCATCTGTAAACCTAATTGAAGGGGATGCATTAAAGGTTGATTTTCCTGAATTTGACAAGTGCATATCCAATATACCTTTCTCAATATCGCCAAAAATTACTATAAAATTAGGCGAGTCCAAAAAACCTGGTTTCATCATTTATCAGAAGGAATTTGCTCAAAGACTGGTTGCAGAACCCGGAGATAAAGACTATTCAAGAATAAGCATAGCAACGCAGTTTTACTTTATGCCTATACTTCTTAAACATGTTTCAAAAAATTGCTTTTATCCGAAACCAAAAGTTGACTCTGCAATTGTAAAGCTGATTCCAAAAAAAGTCAGACTAAATGTTGATAAAACGCTTTTCTTCAGGACCGTTAAAGCCCTGTTTACCCATAAAAACCAGAAAGTCTGGAAAAGTTTTGTCCATTCAAGAAATGATTTTGGCCTTGAAAAGAAAGATGCGGCAGAGATTTCAGGAAAACTGCCTTTTAGAGACTGCAAAGTTGTGACTTTGGATTTGAACAAGCTCGCGGAGATATCAAAGTATTTAAAAATTAATGAAAAACTACTAATAGGTAATAATGAAAGAAATCTTGTATGAAAAAACCGATAAGAGAAGACTTAAAAAAACTCATTTAGAGGTTATAGACTATAAAAAATTCTTGTTTCTGAATAAGTCCGCCATAATACCTTATAACCCTACAGAGTTTGAAAGTACATTAAAGGAAAAAGGAATTAATTTCAAAAAAGAAATCGCGAGTGCAAAAAAACCCGGACTCCTCGGAAGCACAGATATGGAATTCAGAAAAGACTTGAAAAAACAGGGGCTGATTTCTTCCAGAACTGAAAAAATAGAGTATTACACCATATCAGGTGGAGTATATGAAAGATTAAAAAAGAAAAGCCTCCAAACCAAGAAAGAATATGAAACCAGAGCAAAGAAACGAAAGAACAAAGTTAAGGAAACTCCGAGTCGAAAAATAAAAACTGCAGGAACATACCAACATTTGGAACTTAAAGACGTTACTCCGCCATTAAATAATACATACAGGTCTATTATAGGAGAGAATTCTATAGGTTACGAGCAACGAAAAAGAGAGAAGAAATCAATTAAAAAACGCCATAAAGAGGAAAAGAAAAAACACGAATTTTTGATGGTAAAAACACACAAGCCCAAGGAGGAGATAGAAAGAGAAACTCAAAGATTTTTAAAAACGTTAGAAAGCTGTGGCATACTTAGTGAAATAATAAGATATGCTGAAAAAGGAAAAGGTGAAGATTTAGTTCTGAGACATAGGAAAAGAGAGCATACAGAGGACTTTAAAAGAGATCATTGTTTTTTAAACGAAAGCAGGCGGCTAATCAAAAACCACAAGCCAGAGTTAGAAAATACTATTAAAACACCTATAGAACTATGTAATAATAAAACCAGAATGCCTGCAGAAGTTGTGAATCTGATTTATGAATTAGGTGTAAAGTATGGATACACAGAAAAGCATTAAAGGGCTTTCTTAGCATAAACCAGAGAACCTGCTAAAATGACCAGTGAGAAAAAAAGCCATGTTAAACCGGGAACACTATGGGAAAAACCTGACTCCAGATTGACAGTATTAACTGTGAGGTTCACATCTGAGATAGTTCCTGTGTTATGCGATTCGATCTGGATCCTGAGAGGGTTGTAAGTTCCTTCTGGACCTCCGAATACCGCTATCGGCACCTCTATTGACTCCCCGGAATCCAGAGTTACATCCAGCTTATGGCTGTTTTCTGTATATCTGTATCCTTCAAACCACGACCAGCTTGTTATCAGGTTATCCCCACCCGATATACGCAAAGTCAATACATCTTCATCAGTGTCAGTATTTGTAACATTCAGAAATATTAAATTATAACCTCCACTTATCATTTCTATTTTGTCGTATGTAGTTGTTGGTGCAGTTGTGTCTACTGTGAAATATGTGATACTATAATCAATATCTCCTTCTGCACCATCCCATACTTCAAATATCTTTGCCCCCTCATTGCCACTAAAAGTCAATAAGGTGGTGTTGTCAGTTGCAGTATAATTGGTCCCATTCCTGTTGTACTGCCATATGATTGTCTGATTCGGTGAATCTATCGAGTATACTATTGGAACAGAATTAGTACTATAGGTTTTGTTTTCTGGTTGGAATACATGTATAATTGACGCAGTTGCACCAATATAAAAAGTCTGAATATCTGTCACATTAATATTCCCGGAAGTGTCGTTGTAGTAGATTCTCCACCCGATGGTTTTGTCGGTTGTTATGGATGTGTTCTGCCAAGTGAAGTTGGACCATGTCCATGTAGCTGCTGCATCGTTCATATCCCTTGGTGAGTTGTAAACAGTAGAAGATCCAGCTTCTTCTGCTCTCCATTCATCATAAACTGGTCTTGTTGCTGTTAGGTTAAATGGATTCCTTGATGAAATATATAAATCTATCCAAAAATTATTTGCACTCATACCATCAAAATTCGTGCCATTAACTGTTCCTGTGTTATAGTAATTAGCTGTTCCAACTGGTAAACCATCAATTTTTAATACACCCTTATTATTTGAATTACTCAATTCTAAATATATACTTTGCCAAGTATCCAAAGGTGTATAGTGTCCAGTAGTTGTCCAATCAGGGACATACCATGCCCACATATCAGCACCACCCGTTCCAACATCATTAATCAATATACCTTGATAAGCTGCATATTGATGGCTAAGTCTAACCACATTGCCATGTGTTCCAGTTTGTCTTACCCAGTATCCAACATATTGAGGTAACTCACTAGCTGTCCAGCCAACTGTCGCACCGTAATTAACACCATCTCCACGCATAGAATATGTTCCACTAAGTGCTTGGTCAGATTGTGCAGTCATAAGGGTGTCCATACTATATCCATTAGCATTCCATCCCCAGTCATCGGATATACTTCCATCTTCAAAATCATCATAGACATCCACACCAGACTGCCCATAAGTAGTAGTATACACATAAGGACTCCAAGAACCACTATCTGTATAATCAGGATAGTTTGCTCCAGAATTGCCATAGTAAACACACCACTCTTGTTGTCCTGTTGTATTGGCAATTGTCATTAGAGAGTAAACTGCTGCTGCTTCATAACTCCAATTCCAGTGAGAATATTCTGTGTCATCTCCAAAAGTTAATCGTAATGCTTGGGGGTATCCAGCTGATGAGTTAATATTTGAATCGTTTCCTACTGGTATTATGATAATATCATTTTCTGTATATGTTGTGATGTTTCGGCATTTTCTTTTAGACCAAGAATCGTTCCACCAAGTTCCCCCAGAACCACCAGCAGTGTAGTTCTTTTGGGCTTGTTCTGCTCCTAAATCTCCGAAACCCGCATAGCCCACTGAATTATTATAAATCTCACTAATTATTTCAATAGACAGACTACGATTAAATATCCTGAATTCATCAAGAGTAACCTGTGAATAACGGTAAGCTGCTCCATCTGCATATCCATGTCCCATAAACAAGTTACCGCTACAAAAATTTTCAGAGGGAGTTGGGTCTAACGAACTTTGACTAAATCCTTTCGTTTCTTTTAATTCATCATTAACATAAAGGCGCATGTTAGAGCCATCCCAGGTATGTGTTACCATAGTCAATGTAGTCGGAAGAGAAACACCATCATCGAATACGGTTGGTACAGCGCCCCCCTGACTCATACTAAACATATAAGCTGAACCATCAGCACTAGTGTAACCAATCCAAGGTGTTTCATATGTTGAGGAATCTCCCTGCATTGCAAGTATATCCTGTCCACTAGCCGTAAAAGTATGCCAAAACATTATCGTAGCTCTCTGCCATCCAGCCATTGAAGCATCAGTGCAAAGACTGCTGCTACTTCCATCAAAATACATACCATATCCAAATTTTGCATCATCTGTTGTCCAAACTGGAAGGGTGCCTCCCCCCAAAACTCCACCATGCATTGTAGACATGCTTGAATTAATCACGGAACCGCTGGTTTCGTTGAAGTGCCATACTGCATTGTTGCTGTCTCCTTCAAAGTAAGTCCATACAGTAGTACTTAAATAATTGCTTCCATTACCCCACTCAACCTCCATAGGTAGTCTTTCTGTGTTGTTTGCAACCACATAATCTGTGTAGTTATTATAATAAAGATAAGTGGTTCCAGAGCAGTATGTCCAGACGATTTGATTGTTCCCACTAATTGAGAAACCACTGCTTCCATTAATCACCAAAGGAACTTTATCGCTCATGTTTGTGCAGTTTATGGGCATTCTATAAGAATAAGAAGAATTCCACCAACTCTTTCCTGTGTAGTTCTTCCATGCCCCGGTTTCATTGGTTGATAGCCATGCCCAGTCTAAAGCTGTTTCGTCGTAACCCTGTGCTGTCAGGTTTATTGCTCCACCTACTGAGATTATGTTGTCGATGTCGTTAGTACCTTGATTTCTCCAAAGAGGTGGTGCTGTATCCCCAGAAGTTTCCTCCATACCAATTGAATAAGTTGGCTCAGGGGAGGTGTATTTGCGCATAAAGACATTATCGATGTAAATAGTATCTCCATTATTACCAACATATAATGCGAAGCCATTGAATGAATTGACAGTTCCACGTGTGCTGGCACTTGTTAAACTGCCTCGTAATGAGCCATCATCATTGTAAACATAAATATCGTGTGTGTCTGAAGAAGGATGGATAATATCTTTGAGATTATACCAAGTATCCGCAGAATAGGTGCAAATTGTTGTATAAGCACCATCACAGTTCCCGATATTTCCATCACCCTTAAAATTTATATCAATAGAATTTGTCCAATCGTAAACGTTTGCATGTATACCATAATCACTGTAATAGGAAGTATAAGCATCCCTCGCCATCCATTCAAAAACTCTGTCTGAGGAAATTGAACTAAAAGATTTGTAAACATAACCTCTTGGCGATGCCATCTTCATTGCATAATTTCCAGCGTAAACAATAGAATTTTCTATTTCACCCCCACCTTCACCGGCATTTGTCCAATCGCTTATATCTCCATCCTCAAAATCATCAAAGAACTCAAAAGTTGCTCCTCCATCACTCGCAGAACTCGCAGAAGGGTTGCCGTAGTACATATATAATTTATCAGTCCCTGAATCTTTAATTTCAACCCAAATAGTGGAAGTTCCTGTATTATCCCATTTTTCTATCCAGTAATCCTGCAAAGTGGTTCCGTCTGAACCAGTGAAACGGATATCATCACCATTTGGAAGGATATGAGCATAATTATCAGTATTGGCAGGACTCAACTCAATTTTTACCTGATAATCATCCAAAGATGTGGTTGAACTGAGGGTTATCCCCCTCCTGTAACTCCATGAAGTGTCCCACCATGACTGGGCAAAACAAAAGGTGCTTAGGAATAAAACAGACAGGATAAAACCCAGAGAAACGCGCTTTAACATATTAAACCATCAAAAAGTAATTAGTAGAGATGGTTTATAAAAGTTATTTCCCGCCAAAGTTTTCCTTCAATTCCTTTATTTTTTTGTCCTCAATCCTCTTGAATAGTATCTCAGGTTTTCCAAGCTTATGGCTCGGTTTAACTCCAATGCCCTTATCCCAGGAACCCAAATCTTTCAAATTCAGTTGTTTCTTAATCTTCTCCGAAGTGTTGGGCAAATAAGGCGTTATCAGAACGCCCAATTTACAGATTATCTGCAAACAAACATAAAGTGTTGTTGAAGATTTTTCTTTGTTCTCCCAGGGCTTTTTATCCTGGAAATATTTGTTGCCAATAGAAGATAAATGGAGTATCTCTCTTAACGAATCCCTAAATCTCAACGTGTATAGCAATTCCCCTGATATTCTGGATGCCTCATCAATGTTCTTCAGAACTTTTTTATCATATAAATCATATTTATCTGATTTGGGAGCTTTGCCATTAAAATTCTTGTTAATAAAAGTCAAAATCCTGTTCACAAAATTACCTAAATTTCCAATTAACTCATTATTAACTCTTGCCTGAAACTCATCCCAAGAAAAATCAGTATCTGAAGTTTCAGGAAGGATTGTAGATAGATAATACCTCCAAATATCTGGCTCAAATTCCAAATCAATGACATTGTTCAGGAAAATCCCCCTGCTTTTGGATTTTGAGAATTTCCTACCCTCAAAATTCAGATATTCAAGACCCGCAACCTGCCAAGGAAGGTTGTATGTTCCTCCTTCAGCAATCAGCATTCCAGGCCAGAAGATTGTATGGAAAGGTATATTATCCTTGCCGATAAAATGTATTATTTTGGTAGAGCCGGTCAGCCACTTTTTAAAGTCTTTTTTGTTCCTTTCAGCCCACTCTTTTGTGGAACTTATATAACCAATTGGGGCATCGAACCATACATAAAAAACCTTATTTTTAAATTCAGGGATAGGAACTCCAACACCCCACTTTAAATCCCGGGTTATACATCTCGGTTTCAATCCTTCCTTTATCCAGCCAAGAGCCAGATTTCTAACATTAACCTTCCAATGCTTATTTTTAATTATCCATTTCTTCAATTTTGGAGAGAGTTTGCTCAAATCCAAAAATAAATGTTTTGTTTCTACAATCTCAGGTTTGTTATTGCAGATAATGCAATAAGGATTAATCAACTCGTCAGGATTGAGCAATTTCGTGCAATGGTCGCACTGATCCCCTCTTGCTCCCTGCCCGCAATAAGGACATTCTCCTTCAACAAATCTGTCTGGCAGGAACCTCTCGCATTTTTTGCAGTAAGGCAGCTTCAATACATCATCGAAAATATAACCGTTTTTATATATTTTACTGAAGAATTCTTTAGTTATATCATGATGTATCGGTTTTGATGTTCTTGAAAAATTATCATAAGATACGGCAAACCAATCATAGTATTTCTTCTGCAATTTATAGTATTTATCACATAATACTCTGGGCAACACCCCTTCTTTTTTTGCAGCCACCTCTATTGGCGTCCCATGCTCATCTGTACCCCCAATAAAAAGCGTGTCATAGCCCTTAAGCCGGCAAAAACGTGCGTAGATATCGGCAGGCAAATGCGAACCAACAAGATTACCTAAATGAGGCACATTATTCACATAAGGTAATGCTGCTGTTACAAGAATCCTTTCTTTGAATTTAACCACCAGTTTGCAATAGTATTTTATTATTGCTTTCCAGATTTAAAAACGTAAGCAATACACACCAGACAAATGAAAAACAATGATGAAACCATGAACGACTCATGCCAAAGGTATGCCATACAATACATCAGAATAATACTTTTATATTCCTTAATTCTATAGTAAATTATGAAAGAAATACGCATACATGGACGAGGCGGGCAAGGAGCTGTCACTTTTGCTGAACTTCTGGCAGTTGCTGCGTTCAGGGATGGTAAGTATTCGCAGGCATTTCCTTTTTTTGGAGTTGAGCGCAGGGGGGCACCCATAATGTCATTTACAAGAATTGATGAGAAATTCATAAGACTAAGGCAAAACATTTATAACCCGGATTATGTTGTAGTCCTTGACCCGACAGTGATGGATGTCGTTAATGTAAAGGGTGGGTTGAAGAAAAACGGCATGATTATTATTAATACAACTGAGAAAATGAAAGGCAATGTAAAAACTGTTGATGCAACAAAAATCGCGCTTGATACTTTTGGACGACCTTTTGTAAATACACCGATGCTTGGCGCATTTGTGGGTGCGACAAAAATCGTTAAGTTGGAGTCTGTTATAAAAACCATAAAAGAGCGATTTCCCGGAGAGTTGGGAGAAAAAAACGCCGAGGCAGTGAAAAAAGGTTATGAACTGGTGAGATAAAATGGAAAATAGCTGGTTTTTTGTTGAAGAGGAAAATGTGTATATTAAAAAGTTGTATAAAGATGAAAACGTTGAAATGATTTTGGCAAAAATTCCGGCAAAAGATGAAATGAAAACACATGTACATGAACGACCTGATAACGGTACAGAAAACTATATTTTCCAGAACGGCGGGCATTTTGTTTTACTGCCGGAAAACAAAACATATGAAACCGAGAAAGCCTTTGAACTGGTTTTCAAAAGCGGCGAGCCACATGGGATTAAAAATTTGTCTGACAAGGATTTAATTTTTATCGCTGTTTATACACCACCTTTTAAAGAAGGCGAATCAAAGATTTTGTGATATTATGAAAGTTAGCATAGCAGGGATTGTTAAGGAAGCTGGAAGTTCTGTGAAAAACAAGACCGGAAGCTGGAGAACTTTCAGGCCTGTTGTTGACAAACAAAAATGCATCGGGTGCGGAATATGCGCCAGGTTTTGCCCTGAAGGATGCATTAAAATTGAAAATAAAAAAGCAAAAATTGATTATGATTACTGCAAGGGCTGCGGAATATGCGCAAATGAGTGCCCTGTAAAGGCAATTAAAATGGAAAGAGAGGAAAAGAAATGAAAAAGAAGATTTGTCCCATGTGCAAATCAGATAATTTAACTTTGGATATTGGCGGGCAGACAGGCAAATACAGATGCAAAAAATGCGGCTATTTAGGTCCAATA
This sequence comes from Candidatus Nanohaloarchaea archaeon, assembly GCA_030631505.1. GTDB lineage: Archaea > EX4484-52 > EX4484-52 > EX4484-52 > DAOVKX01 > DAOVKX01. The sequence continues at coordinate 4,847 of DAOVKX010000005.1, read as the reverse complement.
GTTATTGAGAGTGATTAATACACAATTTATTGAATATCGGTATCTTTCGCTATAGTGTACTCGTGCGCCAGTGGAATTCCAGAATCATAGGGTTTATCTTTAATTGTTATTAATCCATTTTTCTTTAAATCAACTAAAAAATATGTTGCTGTTTTTAAAGAACGTTTTGATTCTTCAGCAAGTAACATCTTATTTATGTAACCATATTTTTCTTGGACTAACTTTGCTTTTTCTAATGCAAAGTCTAACCTACCATTCCTTGGTGCTGAAGGGAATTTATATGAATTAATAGCGTCGATGAGTAAATTATTTTTATATTCTAATTTAAATCCAATTAAATTCCTAAATTGTTCAAGATTTTCTTTACCGTAAATATTTAGAGAAAAATCGCCTTTGTTTTCCCGAAGCGTTTCTAATGCCAAGGTTGAATTAATATCAAAACCATTAAGTGCCCTTTTTAATTCTTTTAATACTCGTGGTGTATATTTTTCTATGTTTTTTCTTATTTCGACTTTTGATTTTTTAGATACTACTCTGGTTTGTTTTACCTGTAACCTTCTATCGCTTAATCTAACATTACCTTCATCATCATAAAACTGTCTTATAAATGCTATTTTCATCTTTTTTGAGAAATTAGACAAATCCACAAAACAATCGGATTTTATTTTATAACTTTTAGTTATTCCAAACAAAGCAACAATATCTCCAACTATTTTCGGGAAATCTAACTGAATAGTCTTATCTTTCTTATCATTCAATCTATAATGCACATCACCAAATAATGTATTGGCAGAAATGATTAGATTCTCGATTAAAACACTACTTTGATTATTATATATCAATCCACCAAGAGATGTTCTTGAACCATCACCCATAATAGCTGCAAGGAATGTGCCCCCATACTCATTATTAAAATCAAAGGGTAGTCTAGGGTTGTTTATGCCAATAGAATTATTACTTCCACTTACAATTTGTATAACATTATTTTCTAGATGTTCAAGATTCAACTTTAATGCATTGTATAGAGAAAAAACAAATTTTAAAGAAGTTCTTTTATCCCATTTTAGACGATAGAAATAAGTTCTATGAAAGCCCATCGTATCTGCAAGCTTTATAATTCCCTCATTGTCATTTATCAGATTAAACAAATAATCTAAATATTCTTTAGAAAAAAGCAAATAAGTACTATTTATTGGCAGTGCAAATAAATGCTTTTTATTGCTTACTTTATTAACACCCATATAATATATTGTAGAATAACGTCACATATATATGTTTGGGTAAACATAATCAATAACGGTGATACTATAGTTAAAAAAGTACTCGAAGGAAGTCGTGCCGTTGCAGAAGCAGTTCGATTATGTGAACCCGCTGTTATATCAGCATATCCTATAACACCACAAATTGCTCAGTAACTATTGCTGTGCAAGTGGAAACCCACATAGTTGAAGATTTAGCTAAATTAGTTGCTGATGGAGAACTAAAAGCAAAAACTATTGAAGTTGAATCAGAATTTTCTGCGATTTCTGCAGCAGTTGGCGCAAGCGCAACAGGTGTCAGGACATTTACAGCAACAGCATCTCAGGGGCTGGCACTCATGAACGAGGTTTTGTTTGCGACGTCGGGCCTAAGACTGCCTGTTGTCATGGTTGTAGTAAACAGAGCACTGTCTGCTCCTATCAATATATGGAACGATTGGCAGGACGCTATATCTGAACGGGATTCAGGATGGATTCAGTTGTATTGTGAAACAAATCAGGAAGTTGCTGATACTGTAATCCATGCATACAAAATCGCCGAAGATGAGAACGTGTTGCTTCCTGTCATGGTCTGTATGGATGGTTTTTTCCTAAGCCATACAATGGAGCCTGTTGACATTCCTTCTAATTTGGGTGGTTTTTTGCCAAAATACAAACCAAAACACATTTACCTTGACCCAAAAAGACCGATGACACAGGGCCCTTTTGCATATCCTGAGTATTATTATGAATTAAGGAAAGAACTTTCAAAAGCAGTTGATGATTCTGAATCTGTTATTAAAAAAGTTCATAAGGGGTTTTCAAAAAAATTTGGCAGAAACTACGGGAACGGTCTGGTTGAGGAATACAAAAACAACAAGGAGACTGTCATAGTTTCAATGGGTTCTATTCTTGGGAATATAAGGGAAGTTGTTGATTCAAGAAAAGATGTGGGTATGTTAAAAATAAGGTGTTTCAGACCATTTCCAAAAAAAGATATAATCAAAGCATTAGAAGGAAAGAAAAGTGTAATTGTTCTGGAAAAAGATGTTTCGCCCGGTCTGGGTTCCGGTGCTTTGTTTTCAGAAATCAGGGACATCTTGTATGACGTCAAGAACAAACCAAAAGTCATTGGTTATATCGGCGGTCTTGGCGGAAATGACATAACTGTTGATATGATTCATAAAATTGTGGATGAATCAAAAAAGAAAAAGGAAGGGGAGGTTAGCTGGTTATGACAGAATTATTTGCATCTGGACACAGGGCATGCGCGGGCTGCGGCTCTGCAATCTGCATGAGAACTATTTTGAATGCAACAGGGCCTGATGTTGTGGCATGCATATCCACGGGCTGTATGGAAGTTGTTTCCACGCAATATCCAACAACTGCATGGAAAGTTCCCACTATCCATGTGCTGTTTGAAAATGCAATTTCAGTTGCATCTGGAGTCAGGGAGGCATTAAACAGCCAGGGAAAAGAAGATGTAAAAGTTCTTGCGATAGGCGGAGACGGAGCTTTTGTTGACATTGGTTTCAGGGCATTAAGCGGGGCTCTTGAAAGAGGCCATGATATTTTAATTATATGTTACGACAACGAGTCTTACTCAAATACAGGGCTGCAAAGAAGCGGGGCAACCCCATATCATGCCTCTGCAACAACAACACCTGCCGGCAAAAACTCAAAAGGCAAGGAACAATGGAAAAAGGATCTGCCTGCAATATGCGCCGCGCATCACATACCTTATGTTGCAACTGCATCAATCGGCTATCCGGATGATTTGGAGAGAAAAATAAAAAAAGCGCTTATGATTAAAGGACCAAAATATATTCAGATACATTGCCCATGCCCAACTGGATGGGGTTTTGATCCCTCGAAAACAATAGAAATGGCAAAACTAGCAGTTGAAACCAAAATGTGGACTTTGTATGAAACAGAAAACGGGAAGAAAACAATCAACATAAAGCCAAAAGGAAACCCAGTAGAAGATTACTTAAAACTGCAAAAGAGATTCAGGCATCTTACTGATTCTGATATTAAAGAAATGCAAAAGAAAGTTGATGAAATCTGGGATAGGGATTTTAAGGATTTATAGTTTTGTTTCAATAATTAAAATATGGTTCATCAAACTTCTGAAGAGGTATCTTTATCTGCAGTGTATGGCATAAAGATTGAACATGAAGGATGTCCTCTTGTTGAATTCTCAACGCGTACCGGTCTGGATTTGTATATCCACCATATCCGAACACCGCATGAAGGAAAAGGTATTTATTTCTCTGTTCCAGTGAAGGATATGGAATATATAAACTCAATTATTAGCAAAATAGACGGCCTTAATTTAGTGGGATATGAAGAACTTAAGGATACAACAATTCTTTTATGTAAAGTAAAGGATGACGCGCTAAATGAAATAACAGATTTTGATGCTGAGTTCTCAAAAGTTGAAACATACTCTATACTTTCTGAAGGTATCAATAATCCTGCAGAATGTTTTGATATTTTTTCATTTAATGCTAATGAAATTGAGCTGTTACGAGAACAATTAGAAAAAAAGTTTTCAACTGTTGAACTGATGTCCTTTAAACGAATTGAACCTGCTGACTTATTGACCAGAGATATGAAAACCATTGGTATGAATGAAGAGCTTACAGATAAAGAAAGATTAATTTTACAGAGGGGATTAGCTAATGGGTTTTTTGAATTGCCAATGGATAAGTGTGTAGGGGAGCTATCTAAGATAACTAAATTGCCAGAAAGCATAATTGACAACGACCTAAAAAATATTTACAGAAAAATGTTGGGTGGTTATATCAGAAATGTAACAATGTAAAGCGTGTTTGGCTATACAACATCCAGAAAAGAAAATTAAATCAAAGTAACATCTTTTACCCTGGCTTCTCTGACCCCGTTTATTTGTCTTATTTCTTCTTCCAGTTGTTCTGTTCCGCCTTCGGAATCCTCTTTGATTATAAGAATTATGAGTGCTTTTAAACCAAAAGCAATCGGCTCATCTTTCATTTCCTGAGGATTTATTTTCTCCTGAATCTCGTTTTTTATTTTTTCCATATCGGTTTCCGGAGAATCCGGCATAACCTGTAATGTAACTGCTACTTTACCCATAAAATCACTTAAGGCCCTTCATAGCCGCATTTCGGGCATTTATATATACTGGAGAACAACTTGCACTTACTGCACCTTACAATCACTACTTCGTTGCAACCAGGACACTTAAATTTAGAGTGCTTCTCGCCCGGAGTTATATTTTTCCCACAACTAATACAAACTAAGGTCATAAATATCCTTTATGTATAAATACTTATTTAAAGTTAATTTCTGAACCTTTCAAATCCTGAAGAACTTTTAACTGGGAATTCTCAAAATGTGCGCCGTAACTCGCCCCATGCATCGCCTCGTCTACATTTTTCCTGTTTAACTGTATTGTTTTAACAGTAACTGTATCATTACCTATTGTTGCTTTCATGTTCGGTTTTAAAACTCCGGATACCACTTTAAATATGGCAATATTCCCAATGCTTGAAATATGGATTACATCCTCCAATTTAATAGTTGCAGGCATTTTTCATTCACCTCTAATAAATTTTATAATTTAAT
>DAOVKX010000081.1 GCA_030631505.1 Candidatus Nanohaloarchaea archaeon | reverse complement strand
GCCTTAGTTAGCATTCCCATAATGAGAAGCGGATATTTTTTTGTTCGGGCGCTGAAACCTTTCATTAATTGTGGATCGGGAGAAGCTGTATGGTGGTTAGAAAAATCCATTAAAGCCAATCCGTATTTTCTTGAGGCCCATATCTGCCTTGCTATTGCCTATACTGAGTGGGGAAGCAGGAGCCTTCATTACAAAGAGTATGATGAAACAGAGTTCATTCATCTTAAGGAAAATACACTAGGCAAGGCAGAACAGATTTTAAAAACCGCATTAAGAAGATTCCCATACCACATATACCGGGATGATATACAATACAGGTTGGGCTGGATATATGATAAAGATTCTACGAATAGTGGCTGTGTCTGGGACAGAGAAAAAGCAGTTGAAGGCTATAAAGAACTTATCAAAAAATATCCAAAGAGCAGATATGTTAAGGAAGCTAAGGAGAGGATACAAGCCTTGCAGAAAGATACATTAGTAGCCTCGCAGTAAACATAATCTCCCCTTTAATAATCTCATCATTTCTCATGCAATTTTCAACATTCCCAATGCCCCATCGGCATCATACAAAGTGGTGCCGACAAACATAGACAACATGTTTTACCCCCAGTCCCGGCGTCAGACAACTTGTCCGTGCGCCGAAAGGTTTAAATAGTAATTAGAACCATACTACCTGTATGACGCCCAAATTAGACATACAGAACTATGATAAGAGATATAAAAGAGTAATAGGGAAGATTAAAGAATCGAGCATCTCTGAAAGAAATAAAAATTTAATAGAGAATTTTGAGAGAAACTGCTTTATTGTAGAAGCGCTAAGCAAACCAAGAAGAATTAAGCTGATGGATACCCTGTTCATTCTGGCAAGAGATTACCTAAAAAAAGATTTTGATAAGATAAAAGCATACGAACTCAAGGATGCTGTAAAAACAATAGAAGAAAGAGAGGATTATTCTGTATGGACAAAACAGAATTACAGGGTCATACTGAAAAAGTTCTACAAATGGCTTGAATATGGCGATGGCTATGGAAACAGGAGAGGCTATCCCGAAATAGTAGAATGGATTAACACAAATATAAAAAAGAAGGACAAGCCAAAGGTAAAGGCATCTGACATATTAACAGAAAAGGAAGTCAATGCTTTAATAAACGCTACAGGATATCCCAGAGACAAGGCCTTTATAGTTATGCTCTATGAATTAGGGGCGAGAATAAGCGAAATAGGAAATCTCAAAATAAAGGATGTCAGCAGGGATGAATACAGCTATATAATAGACCTTTCTGGCAAGACAGGGCACAGGACTCCTAGAATTGTTATATCCGATCCATACTTAACCATATGGCTTAATGAGCACCCTTTAAGAGAGTATCCAGATTCACCCCTGTGGGTTACCATAGGTGACCGCAAGAACGGCATAATGAATTATGAGGCATTAAGGAAGATTTTATTGAGAATAAAAGGAAAGGCACGCATAAAGAAGAGATTGTATCCTCATTTATTCAGACATTCCAGAGTTACCCATCTTTTAAAAAACAAGCAGATAAATGAATCGCAGGCAAAGATTTATTTCGGCTGGGTTCCTGACAGCAAGGTGCTGGCAGAGTATTCTCATCTTCTTTCAAGCGATGTTAACGACACTATACTTGAGATACACGGAATCAAAAAATCAAAAGTTGAAGAAAATGAATTACAGCCAAAGCAATGCCCAAGATGCAAAAAGATTAACATGAAAGATGCGTTATTCTGCCAGCAGTGCAGTAGCCCATTAGATGTTAAGACAGCAATGGGATTGGATGATGAGAAAGGCAAGTGGGAAAGGAGAATGGCATTCATAGCAAGGAACCCTGAAAAGAGAAAAGCTCTTGGCGAATGGTTTGAGGAAGCTGACAGAAAAGAACTGCAAAATAATTCTCAGTCTTTTAATTATATGTAATCAGAATAAGATTTGCTTTTATATTTGTCTGTAGCATAATTCTGATAGTTGCTTCTAAAATAATCGTCCATTATTTGCATCCATTCCGGCAGATGCTTCTTTATTTCCTTTTTTTCCTTATATCCAATTCCTTCCATATTAGACCTTTATCCTCTTATCCTTTTTCTTTTGTAGACTTTCCCCGAACCTCGGGAACCCCCAGTACTAATAAATATATACTATTTATACTGTACCACTCCTGCCTCGTTTTCTTATCCTTTTTCCCATGTTTTCCACGACTTTTTTTAAATCTATAAGCAGATGCCCCATTGGTATATTGGCATAAAATGATTTTTGGGTTACGCAATCCTTTAACCACTGCACAAGTCTGATTTGTTTGGTTTTTTTATTCTGTTTGAGGTAGAACATTGTAATGAAATGCGTTTCATTTTTCCTTTTAAATCTTGACCTGGAACCCTCCCAGATTGTTTTCCAATTTTCTGCTGCCATTGTATTTCTTCCTTGTTATTTTCTTTTGGAATTTCACTATTTTTAAGCTTATGTAATACTTACTGACAAGTAGTTACTACTTTATAAACTTTACGGTTTGGCTTTCTTCCGTAAGAAATCCCGATGTGTGTTTGTAATTGAATGTTATAGCCTTACATGATAAAATAAAGCCATGAAAAGAAGAGTAGGGTACAAAAGGCGTTTTCACGAGATGTCTTACAAAACACATGAAGAAGCAGCTATGGTTGTGGATACAATCATTGAGAAAATGAGCAATTGCCAAAGTATAAAAGAACTACACAGAGTTATACAATTTTTCCCGATAAAGAACAAGGAATTTATGGACAAAGTTCTTGTTAAGTCAGGAGAACGGTCAAAAGAACCAGTAATCGTAATAATCCCCGATGCATTTGTAAGGAATTTAAAGTTTAAGGCATTTTGCATAATAACCTTGGCAATTCCAATAGGTTCGATAAAACGGCGAGACATTGTAAATATTGACTATTATCGAGGGTTGGCAGCAGATCAGATTGACGCTTTTAATTTGCCTGATGAAATACAAGGTACAAAAGCGGTATACAAGTTTATGGATACCGTGAGCAATATGCAAAATGATGAGATGTATAGAAAAAATAAAGTTATTCCAGAAAAATATGAGAATTTAATTTTGTTAGAAATCAAAACCCTTGTAGTATTGCTAACAAAATATACCCAGAAAGTAACGGGAAAGCAGGAATCTTCTGAGAAAATTGAAAGGATGATTGAGGAAGTTGAAAAGATAAGGGAACAGATTCCAGTGAAAGAATTAGGATGGGAGAAAAAGGATAAAAAATTAGAATATGAGATATATGTTCCTGGTGAAGACGGTGAAGGATGCGTATACGAAGGAGTAGATTTAAAGGAACTTAAAGATAAATTTGAATCTTTAAAAGATAAGCACAAATTGCTTATAGATGACAGATACCAGTCAATTTATGTAAATGGCGAAAAGATAGAAAAAGTAAGAATCTCAAGAAAAAGCAAGAAGACTGGCCGAATAAAATATGAAGAGGTCGAATTGGGGTTTGCAAAATATAATTTGTTGGTTTGGTTTTTGAAACATAAAGATGAAAGATTTAACGCGAGAAGACTACATTCGATTGGCTGGTCTCATGCTATGAAAGATAGCTTTCCGCAAAATTACAGTGACCGTGTGAAAAATGAAATTTCCATTTTAAATGCTGTTTTTGAAACATGGGGTGTTCGAAAAAAACTCAGGATTAAATCAGAACGTTTATTAGGTTATCGATGTGAAGGCAATTATGATTTTTGCTTAGTTCTTAAGAGTAAGTATTTCCCTTCCGGGCATATCTATTTGGAGCAAGTTCCTGAAAACCATACTTCTCTAAAAGAAGATTTATAACCTTCCTGCTTTTTTCACTCCAGTTTATAGTGCTATTCCTATAGCTTAAAATTAAGTCCCTAATGGTGTTGAACTTATGGGTTTCTCTCCACCATGTATGACCATAGCCCTGATTTAAAAGTAGCTGTCTAAGTCTCGTAGGAATATCTACCTCATATTCTATTGCCTTGCAAAAATCTCTCAGTCTGGTATCTAAAGCAAACCTTCCATCGCCATTCTTGCTTTCATCAATCACGCTTTCAATGCTTATTTTTTCCATATTGTTGTTGTCATGTCCCAGTAGTATTTAAACCTTTCGCTTAAAATTTTACCCCCATGTTACTTTGTTTTACTTGCAGTTTACTTTCATGTGTTATGATTTAGTTGAAATGTTAAAGAGTTCGATTAGTAACCTCTGTTTGTCAGAGATGGCAAGCAGGTAAATCAAAAGGAGGTGCCAGATGTTAGGGCTGTTAGTTTTACTGGGAACTGTTGGAGTTGTTGCAGCGGTAACTCATAACCCTTCACCGCCTGCGAAAAAAGAGGAAGAACAAAGTAGCAG
>DAOVKX010000095.1 GCA_030631505.1 Candidatus Nanohaloarchaea archaeon | reverse complement strand
TATTTTTTGTTATATAAATCTTCAACCCTCAAAACATCACTTAACTTAGCGTGAGTCTCAGGATATTTCGGCACAGCACTGCATTCTGTTGCCTGTTTAACAGATTCTTCAAAAGTCCCGATTTCTTTAGCAATTTTAATTATCTCCTCTTTGTCAAAACAAACCAAAGGCCTTAAAACAGGAAGCTGGGATGCTTCATCAAGAACTCTTAAATTATCCAGCGTCTGGGAAGCGACCTGCCCAAGACATTCTCCAGTCGCAATTGCCTTGGCATCTAATTTTCTTGCCAGTTTATTTGCAGTCCGGTACATCTCCCTCTTGCATAGTATGCAAACATATTTCCTGTCATTTTTTGCAAGTTCAGGCAGTTTTATTTTCTCAACAACTAATTTTAATTCAGAATCATATTTTTTCAGCACCTTACAAACTTTCCCTGCTTTTCTCAAAACAGTTTTATCATAAAAACCATTGTCCACAAATAAGAGGGTTACATCACATCCTCGCTTCATCATCATGTAAACGGCAACAGCAGAATCTATGCCGCCGGAAAACAGGCAGACAACTTTTCCCTCGACACCAAGAGGTAAACCTCCTAGACATTCAACCTTTTCTGTAAAGATATAAGCATCATCATTAAACACTTCCACAAAAACAGTAACATCTGGATTTGTAAGATTCACTTTGTTGCCGAACTTTCCCACAACTAATGCGCCTAAATCTCTTTCCATTTCCTGGCTTGTAAAATCATGTTTACCTGTTCTTTTTACCCTAACAGCAAAAGTTTTAGAAAGAATCAAACTTGCCTTTGCCATCTTAACAACTTCCCGTTCCAAATCATCAAGATTTGTTTTAACAGCAGACGATAAAGAAACCAGACCAAAAGCATTTTGTAAAACTTGGATTGCTTTCTTATCCCCAGTATGAACAAACAACCTTTCTCTTTTCTGCTCTATTTTAAACTTAATATTATTCGCTTCAAGCATTTTTTTTATGTTGGAAACTAACCTGCTTAAAAATTTCTTCTTGACTTGCTCACTTTTAAGCCAGAGTTCGCCGAACCGCAAAATTAAAACATCCATATCAATCCCTTAACACATTCAGATTCTTTTTTGTTAAATCTATTACTTTCGATGGCTTCCCTGAAAGTTTTCCTCCATCCACAACAAAATCAACCTGCTCTAAAAGTTCGTTTGGAATATCCTTTAAACTGCCTGCAGATTTATCCCCGGAAAAATTAGCGCTTGTCGTTATAAACGGAACATTTGCTTCATGGATTATGTTTGTGAACTTGTGCTTTGGAATCCTAACCCCAATTTTATTTGTTCTGGAAACAATCTTTGGTAAATTATATTCATTGCTTTTCTCCAAAACCAGTGTGAATGGTCCTGGCAGATACTTTTCCAGATTCGTATTAACAACACAATTTTTTTTAATCCAGCCAAATGAGGGGGCAAGAACAGAAACTGGTTTATCCTTGTTGCGCTTTTTTATATCAAAAATCCTCTCAACCGATTTTTTATTGCAGGCATTACAGCCAATACCATAAACAGTGTCTGTAGGATAAACAAAAACTTTACCATAATGCATTGCCCGCAGAATTTTGTGCTTGTTTTCAAAAACTTGTTCAAGAGTTAATGTTTTCATAAGAATCTGTTGGAGAAGAAAGTTTAAGTTTTTAATCCTCGTTTGATTGATGTAATAATTCGAAATTTACTCAATTATAATAGAGTAAAATAGTCAAAAAGGGTCTATAGTTTGTATTATAAACTTCTTTTATAAAAATATACATGAAGTATATTATGTATATACATATAGCATATTAGTTTATACATATTATAAAAATATATATATCTAAATACTATATACATGTATGAAAAAAATCAATCAGGAAACAAAGATTTTTGATACAACCCTCCGGGATGGGGAACAAATGCCCGGTGTTGTATTCACCCCAAACCAAAAAATAGAGCTCGCCCATAAATTTGATGACTTTGGTGTTGATTTTATTGACCTGATGCCTGTTGTTTCTGAAAATGAAATGGAAATTGCTAAAATATTAAGTAATGCAGGCCTCAATGCCGAAATCTCTGCACTTACACGATGCCTAAAAAAGGATATTGACATTGCCTTGGACTGTGGTGTCTCTAGAGTATTGCTATTCACATCACTTTCAGACATACAAAGAGAAGTTAAATTGGGGACCAGCAGGGAAGAAAATCTAAGAAGCGCCCAGGAGATGATTGAATATGCCAAAGAGCATGGGCTTAAAGTGGATTTTGGAGGCGAAGACACCACACGCTTGTATCTGGAAGATCCCTCATACCTCATAGAGTTTATTAATGAGTTAGGAGATATTGATTACTTTTTTGCTGCAGACACAATAAGTTGCCTGTTCCCTCATGAAACATATGAATTTGTTAAATATCTAAAAGATAATTGCAAATGCAAAATAGGGCTGCATGGACACAATGATATTGGTATGGCAACAGCTAATGTTTTAGAAGGTCTAAGGGGCGGAGCTGACTTATTTTCAGGAACATTTACAGGAATAGGTGAAAGAGCGGGAAATGCAGCAATTGAAGAGGTTTGTGTTGCTCTTAAAACAAAAGGTATTGATTTAGACGTAAAATGTTACATGTTAACAGAAATATGCGGATTAGTTGAGAAATATTCTGGAGTTAAATTACAAAAACACAAACCAATAGTAGGAGAAAATGCGTTTACACATGAATCAGGAATTCATGTTAATGCAATAATAAAAGATCCAAAAACTTATGAGACAATTGACCCAGAGGTCATAGGGCAAAAACGAAGGCTGCTGTTTGGAAAGCATAGTGGAAAAGCAGGATTAAAGCATATTTTAAAAGAATACGTACTTTCAAATAGTAAGTTGGATTCCTTTCTAAGCAATGTTAAATCCTTGGCTGAACTTAATGGCAGTTCTCTTTCTGAGTCACAGATAGTTGAGCTTTACAAAGAACAACTTAAGCCACAGGATGTGTACGCATGAAAACATTTAAGAATTTCTTAGAATTTATAAGATTCAAAATATGTGTTTTTGTGGCTTTCATTGGAATAAGCGGTTACTTGTTATTCAATCCCATCAGCCCGGAAGTGATCTATGTCTCTCTGATTTCGTTTTTCATTACTGCAGGTGCATATTCTTACAACAATATTAAGGACAAAGAGGAAGACGCGATAAACAGAGGAAAAACTAATTTATTTGCTAAGGACGGCTTTTATATTGTAATTAGTTGCTTTCTGCTGGGCTTTCTTTTTTCACGTCAGTTACCGGCACACCTATCTTTTTTTTACATTTTGTTATCGCTTTTAAGCGCAAGTTACCC
>DAOVKX010000068.1 GCA_030631505.1 Candidatus Nanohaloarchaea archaeon | reverse complement strand
CAAGATAAGGATTATGTTTCATATAATGATTATAGATTTATACTTTTTTAATAATTATTTTCAAAGAGGTTCTATTGGGTGGTTTTTCAACTTCGCACGACAACTTTCTCCATTAATTCAACAGGGGCTTTTTTGCCTGTCCAGATTTCGAATGCGGCAGCGCCCTGATACACAAGCATTTTTAAGCCATTGATTGTTTTGCATCCTTTTTCTTCTGCGTCTTTTATCAGTTTTGTTTTAGGCGGGTTGTAAATCACATCAAAAACTATAATATCTTCTTTTAACAGCTCTTCCGGAACTAATGAATTTTTTGTATCCGGATACATCCCAACAGGAGTTGTGTTTATCAGAATATCTGCATAATCAACTGACTCTTCCATTTTATCCAACCCGCCGTAAGAACAGCCAACTTCGCCTGCCAATTCTTTTGCTTTATGCGATGTTCTGTTCAAAATAGTCAGGTTCCCTCCTTTTTCCTTTACCCCGAAACCTATTGCTCTTGCGGTTCCTCCAGCACCTAGCATGAGAATGTTTTTATTTTTTATGCCGGTTTTTTCTTCCAAAGCCCTTATTGCTCCTATCCAATCAGTGTTATGTCCTTTTAAATGCCCTTTCTTATTCACTATAGTGTTGACCGCCCCTATTTTTTCTGCAGTTTGTTCAATTTCATCCAGATATCCTATAACTTCTACTTTATACGGAACAGTTACGTTACCTCCTGCAATGTTCAGGCACTTCATCCCGTTTATGGCGTCTTCAGCATTTTTTGTTTTAAAGGCAAGATAAACACAATTTAACTCAAGTTCTTCAAAGGCGGCGTTATGTATTAACGGAGACAAACTGTATTTTACAGGATTCCCGATTAAAGCGTAAATCTTCGTTTCAGAGTTAATTTCCATTTATACCAACATATAAAGCTCATGCGCTTAAAAAGTATAATCGATAAATATTTAATGTTATGCGATGACATATATTAGATAAATTTAAAAATATAAACGCTAATACTTTTTAATACTAACTTCTATAATGTTAGTTTTTAAGTAATTCAATTTATTTGGATAGGTAATCGGAATGAGTAAGGCAGATGAACTGGTAAAGGACATTAAAACTATTGTAAAAACTCCTGAAAAAATCAGGAATATGGCTATTGCTGCCCATATTGACCACGGCAAAACAACACTTAGTGATTCTCTGCTTGCCGGGGCAGGCATGATTTCCGAAGATCTTGCCGGTTCCCAGCTGTTCATGGATTTTGACAAACAAGAACAGGAAAGAGGAATTACAATTTATTCTGCAAATGTTTCAATGGTGCATAAATACAAGGATGAAAACTTCCTGATAAACCTGATTGACACCCCGGGCCATGTTGACTTCGGAGGCGACGTCACACGAGCCATGAGGGCTGTTGACGGGGCAATTGTACTGGTGGATGCTGTTGACGGTGTTATGCCCCAGACAGAAACTGTTTTAAGACAGGCGCTGCGAGAAAGGGTGAAACCGGTTCTTTTCATCAACAAGGTTGACCGGCTAATCAACGAGCTTAAACTGAGCCCGGAACAGATGCAACAGAGATTCATAGAAACAATCAGCAAAGTCAATGTTCTGATAAACAAATACGCTCCTGAAGAACTCAAAAATGAATGGCAGGTTAATATTAATGAAGGCGAGGTTGCGTTTGGCTCTGCATATAAAAAATGGGCTATTTCAATACCATTCATGAAAACGTCAGGGATAACTTTCAAGGACATTATAACCAAAACCCAGGAAGGCAAAGAAAAAGAACTGAGCAGGGAAGCCCCATTACACACCATTCTTCTGGATATGATTATTAAAAAACTTCCAAACCCTGTAGAAGCGCAGAAATACAGGATAAAGAAAATATGGACCGGGGAGATTGAAACCGAAGAAGGGAAGGTAATGACAAACTGCAACCCCGACGGTGAACTTACAGGTGTTATAACCAATGTCACAACTGATCCTCATGCCGGCTTAGTTTCAACAGTCAGATTATTCGGCGGAACAATCAATCAGGGCGATGAGATTTATGTTGTAGGTAAACATACAACAGAAAGGGCGCAGCAAGTTGGAGTTTATGCCGGGCCAAGACGAGTGCCAATAGACAGCATCCCTGCAGGCAATATAATTGCCATTACAGGAATAGCCAGCGGAAGCGCCGGAGAAACCATATGCCGCCCAGAAAAGATTATAGCCCCTTTTGAAAGCATAAAACATGTTTTTGAGCCGGTAGTTACGAAATCAATTGAAGCGAAAAGCGTTAATGATTTACCCAAACTTATAGATATACTAAAACAAAGAGCAAGAGAAGACCAGACGCTTGCCCTGAAGATAAGCGAAGACACCGGCGAGATGCTTGTATCGGGCTTAGGCGAATTGCACTTAGAGGCAAAAGTTGAAAGATACCTGAAGGAGAAAGGGGTAAACGTCAATATTTCAAAACCTATTGTTATATACAAGGAAGGCATAAGAAAGGAGTCAATAAGAACTGTTGAAGGGAAATCGCCAAACAAACACAACAAATTTTACATAAAAGTGGTTCCTTTAAAAAAAGAAGTGCACGACCTGCTGCTTGAAGGGGAAATAAAGGAGGGAAAAGTCAGGAAACAGGACAAAGATGCAGTTTATAAGGCATTGGCGGATAGCGGGTTTGACAATGACCTTGCCAAGAAAATAATTTATGTTTACAACGGAAATCTGCTGGTAAATGCATCAAGAGGGGTCCAGTACCTAAATGAAGTTATGGAGCTTATAATCCAGTCATTCAAGGATGTTGGTGATACAGGACCTCTGGCAAATGAGCCCCTAAGCGGGGTCAGCGTAATGGTTATGGATGCAAAACTGCATGAGGACGCAATCCACCGCGGTCCGGCGCAGGTTTTGCCTGCTGTAAGAGGAGCAATAAAAAACGCAATACTGTACGCTGATGCCTCAATTCTCGAACCAAAGCAGGTACTGAGGATTGATACACCAACAGACAGGATGGGCAATGTAATGACTGAAGTCCAGAACAGAAGAGGCCAGATTATTGACATGCAAGAAGAGGAAGGCGTAACAATAATAAAAGCCAAAATTCCTGTGGCTGAACTGTTCGGCTTTGAGGCGGCCTTAAAATCAGCAACAGCAGGAAGAGGATTCCAGTCTTTGGTTGATATAGTGTATGAACTGCTTTCAAACGACCTTCAAAACAAGATAATCCTTCAGGTCAGAAAAAGGAAAGGCATGAAAGAAGAGCTACCCAGACCAACTGAAGAAGCATGAGCTTTAAGGTCTGTTGCGGCAAAATAACGATAACTTTTTATAGTTTTTTATTTTATAAGTAATAATAAACTTTAAATACATAAACAGAGTAATACAGTTTATAAAACAACACAAAATTAGAGGGTGATAATTATGGCTGAAAAACCACACATGAATTTGGTAACAATTGGTCATGTCGACCATGGAAAATCCACTTTAGTGGGCAGACTGCTTTTTGATACGGGAAATGTTCCTGAGCAGGAAATGAGGAAACTGGAAGAAAAAGCAAAAGAACTTAAAAAAGAAACGTTTAAATTCGCGTTCTTAATGGATACTGTAAAAGAAGAAAGGGAAAGAGGAGTAACCATTGACCTTATGCATAAACGGTTTGATACAAACAAGTATTATTTCACATTAATCGATGCACCAGGCCACAGAGACTTTATCAAAAACATGATTACAGGCACAAGCCAAGCAGATGCTGCGATTCTGGTAGTTGCTGCCAATGATGGTGTAATGGCACAGACAAAAGAACATATATTCCTGTCCAAAACACTTGGTGTAAACCAGATTATTATAGCAATAAACAAGATGGATGTTGTTGATTACAAAGAAGACAGATTCAACAAAGTGAAAGCTGAGGTTGAAACGCTTCTAAAGCAGGTTGGCTTTAAAACTGATGAAGTGCCTTTCGTACCTGTTTCTGCGTGGGCAGGCGACAACGTAGCAAAGAAGAGCGAAAATATGCCATGGTATACTGATAAACTTCTTCTGGACTACCTTGATGATTTAACAGTTCCTGAACAGCCAATAGATAAACCATTACGGCTCCCTGTACAGGATGTTTACACAATTACAGGTGTTGGTTGTGTCGCTGTAGGGAGAGTTGAGACAGGAACTCTAAAAACAGGAGAAAAAGTAGTTTTCATGCCATCTAAAAAAGAAGGTGAAGTTAAGACTTTAGAAATGCATCATGAAGCTGTGCCTGAAGCAAAACCTGGGGATAATATAGGATTCAATGTAAGGGGTGTTGGAGTAAATGACATCAAAAGGGGGGAGGTTATGGGCAAAGCAAGCAGCCCGCCTACAGTAGTTGAAGAATTCACAGCACAGATAATTGTTTTGCAGCACCCAAATGTAATCACAAAAGGGTATACTCCTGTTTTCCACCTGCATACATCGCATGTGGCAGGGAAGATAACTGAGATTGTTAAAACAATAGACCCTGCAACAGGAGGAACAAAAGCAGAAAACCCTGACTTTATAAAAACCGGGGATGCTGCAGTAATCAAAGTCAGACCAACCAAACCAATGGTAATTGAAAAGAACACAGATATACCTCAATTGTCAAGGTTTGCTGTAAGAGATATGGGACAAACAATCGCAGCAGGAATGTGCATTGATCTCGTTCCTGCCAAGGGTTAAGTTCCTTTTTTTATTTTTATTCATTTATGCTTTATGGAATATTAAAGCATATCTGCAATATAGGTGCCAATAATGCAAACAGCAAGAATCCTGCTTTCAAGCAAAGATTATAAAAAATTAGAAAGCGTATGCAAGGAAATCAAAACAACTGTAGAGAAATTCGGAGCCGCTGTAAGGGGTCCTATTCCTTTGCCGACCAAGAAACTAAGAGTTACAACGAGAAAGGCGCCAAGCGGAGACGGCACAGAAACCTATGAGAAATGGGAAATGCGAATTCACAAACGGGTTCTTGACATTGGAGTAAATGAACGGGCATTGAGACATATTATGAGAATTTCTGTTCCTGAAGGAGTTCATATTGAGATTGAACTTAAAGAGTGACTAACTGTATCTCTTGTTTATCTTTTCAATCTTTTTTTCCAATGCTTTTTCTATATCAATATTCATTGCTTTTGCGAGAAGAAGTGTTGTGATTATAACATCTGCAAATTCTCCGTGCAAATTTTCTTTATCAAGATTTTTGAGTTTCTGTTTTCTCTGCAAAGAACTATGAGCTAAAACTTCATTACATAGTTCACCAAGTTCCTCTGTGAGTTTTACAGTCCTGGCAAGAATTCGTTTTTCCTAGTCTGTGTAGTTGCCGTAACATTTCTTCAGACGTCCGTCCTCAAGGTCTATGAATTTTAATAAATCTTTCAAGTCCATATAATCATAAAGTGTAATATATTTAAAATTGCTTTAAAGTAATATTAAGAGATGTCGAGGTCGCATAACCTGGTATTGCGCCAGCCTGGAAAGCTGGTGTCCGCAAGGGCGTGGGAGTTCAATGACCTGCAGACAGGTCAATCATCTTTGGGTTCATGCTTCGCACTCAAGCCCAAGCTTGCAGTTGGTTAAATGATTAAATGAACAACAAACTGCTTGCAATTGATGTATAAATCTTTGTGAGATGTTATAAATCCTTT
>DAOVKX010000011.1 GCA_030631505.1 Candidatus Nanohaloarchaea archaeon | reverse complement strand
TGGCATGATTCTCCTTCTTTATAGAACGGCTCTACATATGGATTGTATGGCTCTGGCGCAGTAGGTTTGTCCATCCAAGTCTCACAATCCACATAACAATAGTGCCAGTCATCTGGATTATCTAAAACTATATTCCTCCAGTAGATTTCGTCTACACCAACAGCGCAGATTTCTCCGCCATCTTCTGCTGTCAAAGTTACAGATGTTGTTGTGTCTATCCATTTGCTTGTGCCATCTGTGTAAAAAGGAAGCCCGTATGTCTTGGTAGTCTCTGGCGGAACAGAATCAACCCTGAACCATTCAATGTCAACTTCATTCTCATTGCCAAGTTCATCAACGCAGTAATACTCCAAATCGTGTAATGAATCTTCTGTAAATACAAAAGTGTATGTTTGTTCACCTGATACATCTACACAACACTCATCTTCTATCATTTCTCCTCCAAACTCGTAACAGTATTGCTCTGTTAACCATGGTGTTTGCGGGTCGTCAAATGATATTTTATAACACATAATTTCATGGTCGACTGGATGCGGTTCTGGGTCTGTACAGTCAAGAGTTATTTCAGTAACATGATCTCTTACCCAAATTCCACCTCTCCATGAAAAGTCGTATAAAGCTTGTGCAGCTTCGCTTGTTACTTCTGAATATTCATCGCCATCATCAAGCCATCCGTCATATGTATCTCCATTTGAATATCTGAATTGGTTTACCAAGTATTCTGATGCTGCTGTTCCCTCATCATGCTCATCGGCATATTCCAAAGCTATCAAAGCATAAGCAGTTGTTTGTATCGGCTCAGAACCTAAATTATCAAATGAGCCGTCAGGGTTCTGCTCCACAAGAAGTTTTGCCATATGGTCGCTATAATCTATTCCGGCGTTTCCAAGAGCCACTACACCTGCGCTCAACCCCAGGTCATAGTATTGGATTGTACTTATATATCCAGACTGGCTCATATATGAATCAAGTTCATTAGCCATATCTGTAGAAAATGATGTTTCTCCAGCTCTTTGAGCAGCTTCTACAAAATGGAATAAGTCCCAAACAACGATACCGCTTGGATCTCCCGCCCAACCTCTGAAATCTTTCAATGCATTAAGTAATTCAGATGCTGTACAGCCATCCATTCCACAATGGTTTCCATTATGGTTTGTCCAATAATTTTCTTCATAAAGTACATGGTTTAACAAATTATCTGCATGGTTGTTATATTTTATTTTTCCGGTTAAATCAGCTAAATGATAAAGGAATACCATATTAAATGCGTTATACCTGTTGTTCTTTGAAATAGAGAAACTCAATAAATAATCTCCAGCATCTTCTGCAGCATCAAGATATTTTGTATCTCCTGTTAATTTATAAGCGTCAAGAAGGACTTCTGCAGTAACTCCTGCAATATTACGATAGGTTGTACCTGTTGGACCTGTTTTGTATGTAACTACCCAATCCCAGGACCCATCAGTGTATTGTAAATCTATTATTCTGTCAGCGGCGGACAATATTTCGTCTTCGTATATTATTATCTTTGGCTCACCAACTATTTTTGTCCCGACTGGCGGAACCGTATCAACAATATCATATTCTACATGAGTTGCTTCAGTGTTGCCCAATTCATCAACGCAGTACCATTCAAGTATGTGCGCTGAATCTTCTTCTTTGTATATTTCCACATAGTCACCACTGACCATTGTGAAATCAGGTTCATCCTCACCCACAAGGTAGTCTCTATAATATAATTTTACATGGTCAACAGGGTGCGGCTGTGGGTCTTCGCATGTAAGGGTTATAAGTGTATTCTGCGTTATGAAGAAGCATCCGTCTGTCGGTTCAGGCATACATGGATAATACATTGCCTGCTCTTCCGGCGTGCATTCGTGCTTTGGCTCGCCTAATATTTTCTCGGAAACCGGCTTTTTGGTGTCAACAATGTCTATTTCTACATGCGGATTCTCAGATGTTCCCTGGCTATTGCCAAGAGCATCCACGCAGTAGAATTCAAGGATGTGTTCTGAATCTTCTGTTTTCTTTATTGTTTCATATCCACCGGGAACTGCTGTGTAATCAGGTACAGTATCACCAATCAAATAATCTCGGTAGTACAAAGTTACATCATCAACAGGATGGTCGCCTTCGTCAACACAGTTAAGATATATTGTTGTCTGTTGCGTTATGTAGTGGCAACCATAATCAGGATTGCCATACATTGCAGCCTCTTCGGGTGTACACTCGTGCATTGGACCTGAAATGTCTTTGTATATGGTTGGCGGAGTGTCTTCAACATACACGCATTGTTTCTTAACGATTTCTGTTTTTTCAACATTATCAACACTGTAATATTCTATTAAATGACAGGATTCAGTTTCTTTTGTAAATGGTCCTATGTATGTGTTCCAATCACCAATTCCCACAGCTTGTTCACATTCATATTCAAATTCGCAGAATATGTCAGGAACAAGTGTATTTCTCCATTTGGTTACAGCAACACCAGAATCATGTATTTCATCACCATCATCTGCTGTTAATGTAATAGGCGTACTTGTTGTTATCCAGTGAGGATATAGTGCACCCTCATTTATTCCTTGTGGATAATGCGGAGTCCCGTAAGTTTTGGTTGTGACCGGTTTTGTGTGATCAACATAATCTGTTTCGAATTTATGTGTCTCCTCATTTCCCAAAGCATCAATACAATAATATTCCAAATCATGTTTTGATTCTTCCGGGAATGAAAATTCACCAGTGTATAATGTCCAGTCCTGAACCAATACGTCATCAACGAAATACTTGTAATATATTTCCACATCATCAACTGGATGCGGCTGCGGGTCAACACAGGTTAATTCTATTTCTGTAACGCCATCTATGTAGAATTTGTCCTTAATTTCATCATAGTACTGAGGTCCGATTATTTTTTTGGTTGTTTCTGGCGGAACTGTATCAACAATATCAATTTCAAAGTGGTGTTCTTCCTCCTCTCCGCAAAGGTCAACTGCATAGTATTCCAGCTCATGTATTGAGTCCTCGCCCTTTGTGAACGGACCTGTGTAAAGAGTCCACCCAGACCATGCACCCCACGCATCTTCGAAGTTTTCTTTCCATCTTTGTCTGTAGTATATTTCAACATAATCTGAATATTCCCCGGGCAAATCATTATATCCTGGAGGGTCAGAATCGGGATTCCAATCATATGCTTCTAAAGTTATCAGAGTATTTTGAGTTATGTACCAACATTCCTCTATGTTATTTCCTTCTCCATCATCCAAGTAATTACATGCTACTTTATTATCTCCAACGGTCTTAGTTGTTTGAGGAGCAGTCGTATCCCTTATGAATGAAATTGTCGGCTGGCACTGCGTAATTTTTCCCCAGTTCTCGGCAGTATCCTTGCCTCTTAGTTTTATGTAGTGCGTTCCCTCTTCTAAACTATCATTATTCACAACCAATGCGCCTATAACAGCACAGTGGTGACCATCTGCTCTTGTGAAGTTATATAATGGGTTCATCCAGTAGCCGCTCCATGGAGCAGGAACTGTCTCAGGTGGAAGATTAATAAAATATTCACCGCCCTGGATATATGATTCCTGGTCGCAAACAGTGGCATTCAGCCATGCGTCGTCTCCACAAATCAAATATTCATCAGGATATAACTCATCATCCAGATAAATGTCATACGGGCAGTCCGGCGGAATTGTGTCAGTTTCAAAGTATGCGCATTCACAATTTCCCCAGTGGTCTGCATTGTCCTGCGCTTCTATACAAATATAATTTAATCCGTCGCGGTAGTAAGCGAAAGTTCCATGTAAGTCCTCAACCAAATTGTCAAGGTCAAAACTGTCATCTACAGGATATATAGTTCCCATCTGCTCTGCAAGATATGGCGAGCAGGAACCAATTGAACTATGGCCTATGTAGTAGTTGGCAGTCTTTATCACAGAACACTCATCCTCTGTAGTTGCCGTTGCGTTGAATATGCCATTGTTGTAATAAGGGCTAACAACACCATCATAGGTGTTTGGACCTTCATCGTCGTGGAATTGGGCTTCACAATGAGTTCCCCCATTTTCAATACAAACACCTATATGACATTCATCACTATAGCCATCACAGTCTCCGACTTCAACAGGCGTGCCCGCTGCACATACTCCTTGGCTGCAAACACCTTCCACATGCATTCTTTTGTTGTCATCGCAGTAATCATCATCAAAACTGTCGCAGTCAACATCCGTCAAACACTCTACAATTCTTACATCATAATCTTCAGTTTCACCATCTTCGTAACAAGTTTGCGGACCAGAACCATCCTCATACATAACTAGAACTTCTGTTAATTGCACTCTCATCCACGCATCTTGTCCCGGATTTGGATTATAACCCATAAATTGAGGAGTTACGACAAATGTTCCAAAACCAAACACAGGGAAATTCTGAACAACCCATTCAGATGTATCTCCTGGGGAGGAACAAGTTACAGTATCTGCTGCAGGAGGAATACCCCAGTCACCATCTCCATTGTAATCAATCCATATATTCATATAGTATGTCCATTCTGGAGGTTGTGTAATAGTAACCTCAACAGGTATAGATGTCATCTGACAATGTGGCAATAATAAATCATTATTAACTAAGTCAATAGGAACGTGCTTCAGACTATCATCCATTCCGAAAGCTGTTGATATTGAATCCTGGTCAGAAATGTCGCTTGGTGGTATTATATTGTTTACTCCATCCTGGTCTGCACCAGAATCTGCCTCATATTCAAAAGTAATCTGTGTTCCTAATACAGCAAAGAAGTTATTATGGCATGGCCCATAAGGAGGTGAACCAGCTACATGGACAGTTGGATAATTAGCTGGTAATCCATAAGCAGTCATTTGATTGCTGAAAGTATTTGTACTATCAGGAGCATCTCCCAAATCGTAAAGTTCACAGTCAGGGTCCTTATTGTACTCTAAAAATACGCAAGCTCCTTCTCCATCACAGTGGTCTGTTGTGCAGAAATCTCCGTCTGCCTCACAAGGAGTGCTTTGCGGCTTTGGTGTATTTTGACAAGTTGCGCTCTTATCAGGACCTACACAAGAATCAGTTGTACATTCATTTTTATCATCACAGGATACTGTATCTGTTACAGTATAAACACAACCATTAGGAAGTTCACAGCCCCAGTCTCTATATTCTCTGGTGTTGCCATTGCAGTACCAGCCATCATAAACATTACAATCTTGAGTAGTGTAAGAACAAGTGCAATCAGCTTCACAAACACCATTCCAATAATAAATATCGCCATCACAATCAGGCTGGCAATCATCGTTACTATCGCATGTTGCACCACAGTCTCCCTGGTTACAGTAATATCCACAATCTGTTCCTGCATCAACGCATGTTCCATGTCCCCAGAAATTTCTTTGGTGACCTGAGCATACATAACACCAGTCACAACCAGCAATTGAACACAACTCTGGAATATCCCAGTAACCACAAGGATACTCTCCTTCACATACACAATTACCGCCATCAAGTTTACACTGGTCGTTGTCTGTGTCAGGATTGTTGTCATTGCATGGAGTTCCTTCCTGACAATCATTTACACATCCTGTTGCCGAGTCGCATGAATCTTGAGTGCAATCATTGCCATCATCACAATCTATTGGTATATTTACGCAAACATTAGCTTCACATATATCTGTTGTGCATGCATCTTGGTCATCACATTCGTAATCATAATTACAACAGCCCTGAATTGGTGTATGTTGACATCCACCTACAGGATCGCAAGTATCTTCTGTGCATACGTCCCCGTCATCGCAGTTCACTTCTGTTGGTCCGCACCCTGTGTAAGTGCATGAGGAAGAACAGGATAGAGAACATGTCCCATAATCATTATAATTAATCCATGTTAAACCATCACAATAATCAGTAGGGCAAGGCCAAGGATTCGTATCACACTGTGCTCCACAATAACCCATTTCGCAATGCCAACCACAAGGAGTTTCCGTACCAACGCAAATGCCTTGATGCCAAGTGTTCACTTGCTTGGGATGTGATGGGTCACATTCAGGACACCAGTAACAGTCATGGTCTGCATCACAATCTCCCTGATTATCATAATAATCACAATCAACACAAGCAGGATCACTCTCACAATCAGAATCAGCGCAATCAGTTAATTCATCACAGTCATCATCTATTCCATTATCACATATTTCTTTTGCTCCGGGATTAACATTAGCATTATCATCATCACAATCTGTTTCTGGATTAGTACAGCCCGTGCTTCCTTCCTGACCATAACCGTCCTGATCGTTGTCTATACAAATATTAATATTCAAAGAAACAGTCGCTTCTGCTTGGTTGGGTTCAGAACCCGGCTCACATAGATGGTAAAGTTTCGCAGTTATTGTTTTTTGCCCACCGGATAGGTATTGATGATTGTTACTTGGGTCTGTTGTCCATGTCCAGTCAGATGCCATTGGCAGACAGGGAGTAGTCAAATCAGGTGTGTCGCCCCAGGTTACCTTGACACCATAATGCCCATAGGCTTCATCTCCTCCCTGAACAATAGCTGTTCCGCTTACAACAACAGAATCATATCCAGTAAATAAATCTCCTTCTGTAGGAGTACTTATACCAATTCCTCTAAAATTTGTCCCATCAGTAAACATTATCTGTGCAGAATTTGTCCCATCAGAAGCATCAATAATGTAAGTTCCTTCAATTCCATTTAAATCATAAACATAATATGAGAAAGCACCAGCATCATCTGTTATTGGGAGAATTGCATCGCATCTTCCCGCAAGAGGGCATGATTCAACAGTAAAATCAGGATCAGGTCTTGTTATATCAATCTGGGTAATTTGTGTATAGGGTTCAAAACCCTCACCATGAATATAAACCATATCTCCGGGAGCAAAATCAGATTGTTCAACGCCAAGTTCATCAGTTGTCCAGATGTTTGTTCTCCCATCACCAAAAACAGGAACAACTAAAGTCGCAATGGCAAACGCAGAAACAAGCAGAATGCCCATAACTGCTGTGGCTTTTGCAGCTCCGACAAATGCCTTTCTGCCCTTGGATGAGCCCTGCCCTATATTATATAATGTATAAAGGAATGTCGAGCCAAGCCCTGCAAAGAATGCAAGTGGATAGCTGACGCTAAACAATAACAGTGAAGAAAAGAGGGTGGCAATAAAAACAATGTTTAGATTAGAACTTACAATACCTGCGTCAGGTAATTTCAGATTCATATATTCACCCCTCTCTTTATTGTTAATAATTAACATTGTCAATACTTAACAATAACAAATATAATTATTGCAGAAAAACTATATATACTTTCGGCGGAAAAAACTTATAGCTTTAAAAAGGTACTACCGTATATAAAAATAGTGCAGAAAAACTATATATACCTTCGGTGGAAAAAACATAAGGTTTTAGGTACTAAATTATATATAAAATAGGTGTTTTGTATGAGTCTTAATTTGGAATCACAAAGTAGGCCTGAAAGGGATTTTATTTCTATACCCTTTGAAGAATATGAAGCCATAATGGAAACTATGGAAATACTTAGTGACCCTAAAGCAGCAAAACGAATTTTAGAGGCATTAAATGATATTCATAGCGGCAAGAAACTTATTTCTGAGAAAGAATTCGCCGAGCGATTTGGATTATCGTAGTCTTCCTTTTATTATCCCATACTCTCTTTCTTAAATCAATATCAACAATAATTATAACTTCAGTTTCTTGATTTGGGAGATAAACTATTCTGTATTTTCCTGCTTTTGCCTTGAAACAGCCAACAAAAGGTGGGGCCAAACGTTTATTTTTGAATGGATTTTCCTTCATCTTCCTCAGTTCTTTCCATATGCGATTTTGCGTGTCGTTTGATAATTTTGAGAAGGTTCTTAAACAATTTGGATGAAACTCTAGAGTATATATGATATCACTTATTACCTCAATTACTTACTACTATTCCGGACATAGTATTTAAAATGTTGTAGAAAGGTTTAAAAAATTGGTTGTTTTTAAGTTTACTTATCAATAACCTGTTTTATGTTTGTTAAAAAGTTCTTGGCATTGTCTATTGATTCTCTTGCTGGCTCAAGGTTTGCCTGGGCGATGGTCTTGTATGTAAAATTGCCTCTTTTCCATTTCTCATGGGCGAATAAACTTAAAAGTTCGTCAGCCCTCACTATCATTTTCCTGTAAATTTTTAATAGTTCTGCATCCAGTTCGCCGGTATCAACAAAATTTTTCTTGAACTCTTCCAAAGTCTTTTTGTGGACTTCAGGCGCTTTTGTTTCAACGCCATTAGTTAACAACAATGCCTTTGCGCAATAAAATATAGAATAATAACAATGAGAAATCACTGCAGAATAAAAAGTGTCTTTCGGATTGGCTCCAACTTCTGCCTTTATATTTTCTTTTTCAGATAAGTTAAAAATGGCTTTCGCCAGTCTGAACTCATTCTCCGCCCTTTGCAGATAAAGTTTAGCCTTTGAATCCATGCTTAATTGCCTCTTTTATAATTAAATAATAATTTTGCGAACCAAAAAGTATAATCCGGTTTTTAAACAAAAGCTTGCCGTAATTCTCCTCATCGCTCAGCAGCATCTGTAAAAATTCAGATTTGGTAAAAACATAGGGGTGAACCTCAGGCATCATCAATTCACCCTTGTTCTTTAGTACTGCTAAAATGTTTTTAGTGATTGCTCCATCCTCAACCAAAACAACAACATCCAGATCGGATTTCTCGGTTGCTCTTCCTTCTGCATAGGAACCTGTGACGATAAAAGTAAAATACGACAAAGGAATTGAATTAATCAATTCAGCAACATTTTTTCTTGGTAATTTTTTTGTAATTGCATCAAACTCTTCCAAAAAAGAAAGATAAGTTATCGTAAGAGTATTGTCAAGATTTATAGAACATAAATTAGTATTTCCCTTTTTTTCTATATTAACTACTCCCAACTCATTCAGTTTTTTTACTGCTTTAAATGTCCAGCTATAGGATTTTTTTGATATTTTTTTCATAATTTCTCTGATACTATAATACTTAAACAAATCTTTTCTGAATAAATCAATAACTTTAAGTTCTTCTTTTGTTAACATTTTAATTATCCTTTCTTTGATATAATATTATACTTTTATAAGTATATAAACTTAACGATTTTTATTTTCAAGAAAATCTGAAGGTTTAAAAAGTTGGCTGTTTCAAACAAAGAAATTGGCAAAGCTGACGATTGATTTCCAACAGAGCCAGCTTAAATAAAAAATTTATAAAGTTGAGAATGTCATTATTTCTTATGGCAAGCAAGTTTACTATTATTATCGAAAAAGATGAAGAGGGATGGCTCATATCTGAAGTGGTTGAACTGCCAGGTTGCCATACGCAGGCAAAAACATTGGATGAATTAATGAAAAGAACAAAAGAAGCAATTCAGGCCTATATAGAAACTCCTGAAAAACACAAACCTCAGGAAACATTTGTAGGGGTTCAGCAGATAGAGGTGTAATTCTTGGTAAAATTGCCCCGCTTAACTGGAAAAGAATTAGGTAAAATTATAGAAAAATTAGGTTTTATTTACGACCATACCACAGGAAGCCATATGGTGTACAAGCATCCTGACGGGAGAAAAACCACGATTCCAAATCATGCTGGAGAAGAAATCGGTCCTGGACTCCTAAACAAAATCATTAAAAAGGATTTGCAGATTAACAGGGAAAAATTCCTTGAAACTCTGAAGGTTTAAAATGGTTGTTTTTGCGTTTTGATTAAATCTCACTCGCTGCCAACAACTACTTTGACCTTCTTCTCTTTCCCTGTTTTCATGTCTCTTGCAGTGACCTGTTTTTTCTTTAAGTCATTTTCCCCGACAATGATAACAACAGGTATTTTATTTTTGTTGGCATGTTTCAGTTGCTTCTGCAGGGTTTTTCTCATCAGGCCCATTTCAACTGTTTTGCCTTTCTTTCTGAGAGTGTTGGCTATTTTTATGGATTGCTTTATTACATTTTCATTGGTTGGCGCAACATACATTTTAGGAGTTGCTTTTGTTTCAGGAATCAGGTTGTTTTTCTCCAGGGCAAGCATCAGCCGCTCCATACCTCCAGCAGCGCCGGTTGCGGGAACGTCATTACTTCCATAAATCTTAACCAAATTGTCAAACCTCCCGCCGCCTGCAATAGCGCCAATATCCTCATGATTCTTATCAAAAATTTCAAATACAATCCCTGTATAATACCCCAGGCCCCGGACAACTGACAGGTCAAAAACGCATTTGTTTGCCACGCCAAAGAACTTCAGGCAGGAATAAAGCTCCTCCAGCTCAGCAACACCCTCATTGATTTTTTCCTCTTTGTCAGGGAAGTCACCAATTATACCTTTCAGAACTTCAACCGGCTTTCCCTTTCTGGAAAGAGCACTTAAAATCTCATCTATCTGCACCCTTTCAACGCCGATTTTGCGAAAATCGGTTATTATTTTTATCCGCGGAAGTTTGCCTATTTTATCTATAATCCTCATGGCATCATCAAATTTATCCTCAGGAACGCCAAAGTAATTCAGAACACCCTCCACAATTTTTCTGTTGTTTATCCTTACCTCAAAATTATTCAGTTTTAATTTTTTCAGAATGTCGACATTCACTGCAATTATTTCCGCATCTGATTCAATAAATTCAGAGCCAAGAATTTCAACATCCCACTGGTAGAAGCACCTGTAGCGTCCGAATTGGGGAGCGTCATATCTCCACATGTTTGAAATTGAATAAACTTTCAGCGGCTTTGTAAACTGGGTGTTCGCAGCCATCCTTGCAATGCCAACGCTCAGGTCAAACCTCAAACCAAGTTCCCTCCCTGCTTTGTCCTTGAAATAATATATTTCATCTTTTACATCTTCACCTGACTTCGCGGCAAGGGTTTTAAAATACTCAATAGAAGACGGCTCCATCTCATAATAGCCATAGCTGTCAAGAACCTTCCGTATCCTGGCGTAAACCCACTTCCGTTTAGCCATCTCATCCGGCTCAATGTCCTTCATTCCGCGCGGTGTCTGAAATACCATATCATCACTTATTTTTTGGTTTGTTCTCTTTATAATTCTTTTTTATTCTGTTTATTATTTCTCGTTTTTCATCTTCTAGGTATCTAAAATCCAAACAGTAACATTTATATATTTATTGTACTAAAAATAGTACATACGTACTAAAAATAGAACAGTGATATTTATGTTATTGGCTGAAATATTCCCGTCAAAAAATGCGATTAAGGTGTTATACCACCTCTACAGATTCAACAGGCAGTTCTCTATCTCTGAAATTTCAAGAGATGTCGGAATCGCTAAAAGTAACGCCCAAATAATTTTGACAGATATGGGAGAAAAAGGTATTGTTACAGAGGAATCAAGGCGTAAAATCAGATTATTTAAATTGAATAAATCAAATTTCCTCGTCAAAACAATAATATTGCCAACGCTCAGTAATTACTCGCTTATGAAGAGCAATATATTAAAGAAAATCATACGTAAACTCGAACCAAAAAAACACAAAGAAATAATATCAGTAATTGCCTATGGTTCTGTTATATCAGAAAGATTTACATTCAGAAGCGACGTTGACATAATGGTTATAGTGTCAAAAAAAACAAAAAGCATGAATGACCTTTTCAATTATGTAAAAAATGAGTTGTTAAATGAAGAATTAATCGTAATGTTTGATATAATCTCAATAAAAGAATTTAAAAAATTGTATGGAAAAAGAGAGCCATTGATACTTTCAATAACTAAAGAGAGTAAATGTTTATATGGAAAAGACCCTTTGGAGCTGGTGTAATGATTTCAGCAGAAAAAGAAAAAGCAATCACAAGATTAAAAGATGCTTTCGAGTTTATCGAAAGTGCCAAAGAAAACTTGGACAAAAGCAGATTTAAAGTTGCTCTAATGAACGCAGGCGATGCAGTCATATCAGCCAACGATGCATTCACAATATTTATACTGCAGGAAGTCGCCACACGAGATCACAGTGAGGCAGTCATTCTCCACAAAAAAGCAGGCAACGTAGTAAACCAGAATAAAATAAATATACTATCCTCTGTACTTGACAAAAGGCATAAATTTGGTTACAGGCCTGCAGAAGTAAGTAAAAGATTCGCAGAAGGGATGGTTAATGACGCAATAAAATTTGTAAAATGGGTCGTAGAAATCGTAAAATGATTTATATACTCAAACACTCCCTAATAATTTAGTGATGTATTATGAAAGAACTAAAGAAAATCGATGTTGTATCTGCCGCGAAAGTATCCGGAGTGATTTATTTCGTGATAGGGGCTATATCTGCCCTGCTCACGCTGTTGCTTAGGGATTTGCTTGGCGCATCAACCGCAATGACAGGAATGATGGTTGGCACACCGCAGGCATTAATACTGCTTCCAATAGTTTACGCTATATCAGGAGTAATCCTCGGGGCGCTCATTGCATTCGTTTACAACATTATAGCAGAGAAAATCGGCGGGATAAAACTTGATATATAATAGGCACGAAATAAAAATATGCCAAACTATCAGGCCCACCTGCTTCTTGGATTTATCTCATTTGTTTTAGTCCTGTCTGTATTCAGCAGTTTAAATTTTACATTCTCCGGAACAGTAATTGCCGTTTGTTTTGTTGCATGCCTTCTTGCATCAGTCTTCCCTGACATAGACCAGAAGAATTCAAAAGGTTACCGGGCATTCCGGGCAACAGCCATCATCCTGATTTCTGCATGGATTACAGCAGTTTCTTATAAAAATTTAGCATTGATGTTTCTCTTGCTGGGTTTATGGATTGTATCCTCAAAACGCATCCTGCTCCTGATTAAGCCAAAACATAGAGGTATAATGCATTCTTATAAAATCTGCCTTGTTTTCTCGCTGTCTGTTGCATTTATTTCCCTCACAGCCATTGGCAGTTCAGCGCCGGGAATCTTTGCCTTTTTTGGATACGTTTCGCATAAACTAAGCGATAAATTATTCAATTAACTTTATACCCAAAAGTTTCTCCAGTTTTCTGGCAAGTTTTGCATCCGGCTCAAATTTTCCTGTTTCAATTTTGGAAATGATGCTTTCCTTCTCATTTAATTTTTGGGCAAGTTCCCTTTGATGCCATTGCCTTTGATCCCTTGCCCTTTTAATTGCCTGGCCAAAACCCTCAACCAGAAAATCTGTTTCAGCTTCCTCCAGTTTTGGCAGTGATTTAGATTTAAACCCTGATTCCGGCATTTTAACTCCTAAAGAAGTGCATGATTCGCAGACCTCAAGAACCGAGCCCTCAATGCGGACTTTGTACCGTCTGTCTGAAAACTCCCCACAGAGCTCACAAATCATATTATAAAATATATCTTTCAAAAGATAAATAGTTATATGAATCCTGAAAATATTTACGACACCATAGCAGAGCATTTCGACAGGACACGATATAAACCTTGGGACAAATGCAGGGAATTCATAAACAAAATCCCAGAAAACTCCATAGCACTTGACATCGGCTGCGGGAACGGCAGGCACCTGAAACTGCTTGCTGAAAGAAACTTAACCGCCATAGGAATTGACACCTCGGTTGAACTCTTAAAAATCTGCAAAAAGAAAATAAAATCAGCTTTTTTAATAAAAGCCGACGCAGTTAATTTGCCGTTTAAAAACTCTTCAGTTGACAATATAATTTACATAGCTGTCCTGCACCACCTGCCGACAGAAAAAGACAGGGCAAAAAGTTTAAATGAAATCAGAAGAGTTTTGAAGAAAAGAGGAACTGCATTAATAACAGTCTGGGCAAAAGAGCAGGAACGGTTTGAAAATGAAAAATCGCAGGACGTTCATGTCACATGGAACAAAAAATACAAAAGATTTTATCACTTGTTCAGAAAAGGCGAACTTGAAAAATCAGTGAAAAATACAGGTTTTAAGATACTGCAGAGTTTCAGAGAAGGAGATAATTATTATGTTAAAATCAAAAAAACATCTGATGATTATAATAAATAAGAATTAACTATCTGTAATGATTCATTTCTCTTTCTAAAAGTCCTATATGGATAATTTTCCTAAATTTATACATGAAATCCCTAATCTCTTCTTGGTTTTCCATTGATATTTCTCCAAATTTTGTATAATAGCGTTCCAAGCAATCCTTAACCTTTAAGTGATTTTTTGGGAGATTATAACCATTAAAGATACGTTTCCAATAATTCACTTTTTCTTCTATGTAAAATGGTGCAACTTGTTCTAAAACGACAGCTAAATCCCAATTAAAAGAAAGAGTTTTAATATCTTGATTTTCTTCATTTTCCATTAATATAGAGGCATCAAAATCAACTATTTTTCCGTCACAGGTAAAATTATCTAAATTTGGATTTCTATGAAATACATCGTTTTCATGTACCTTTTTTAGAGTGTATCCTAGTTTTCTGAAAATTTTCTTCTTTTTCTTTTTATCAAACCCCCCTAGGAGTTCATCAAGTCTCACATCCCTCTCTTTTCCAATATCATAAATTCCAAATCCCATACCTTCTAAAATATCTTCCTCATAAACACCATAACCGAGCGGTACTATCTTAGAAACACCCGGACCTAATGTTTCTGCTATCTCAATCTCGTTTTTTATCTTTTCAATCGATATCGCTCCACAATACGATTTACTAAAATCGCAAACCTGTGATAATTCTCCATTTTCAGATTTAAACAAAACATTGCTAACATGTCCTTTATAAAAACTTTGATATCTCTTAAACATTAGCTTTTTTGAAGGAGAGCTTTTTGAGGGCGGGACCACTTCCTTACCATTTTCATAACAACATCCTTTAATTTTTATCAAAGTTCCATCATGCTCAAGAATAAGTGACCTTCCGCCACCGACCTCAATTTGTCTATTGTATTCTAAATCTTCCCAAGAAGTTACGTGTCTTATTTCTTCTTTTAAATCAGAGTCTGGGGAATTAAGGTAGAGCTCTACTAATAATGGTCTTTTAATTCCCTTTTTTAAGGGATTTCTCATATTAATCATATAGGTTATTACAAAAAAACTTTAAAAAGTTGAAGAAAGAGAAAATATAGAAAGGACTATGTATAATTAAAACTAAGTGATTATATGAAAATTGATTTGCATGTTCATACAAGATACTCTTCATGCTCAAATCTGGTTATAGAAGCTGTTCTAAAACAGGCAAAATTCGTAGGGCTTGATGGCGTTGCAATCACAGACCACAACACAATGGAAGGCTACAGGAAAATCAAAAAAATAAACAAGGAACTGCTGATTATTCCCGGAATAGAAGTCAAGGCAAAATCAGGGGATGTCATAGGGCTGTTCGTGCAGGAGGAGATTCCGAAAGGTTTGCCTATAGAGGAAACTGCTGACAGGATAAAAGAGCAGGGCGGCCTGGTAATTGTCCCGCACCCCTTCGACACGACAAGATATGGCGTGGGAAAAGACATGGATTTGATAAAGCCGGACGCCGTAGAAATATTCAACTCGCGTGTCATGTTCCAGCACCACAACAAAAAGGCAGTAAAGTATGCAAAAGAGCATAATATTGTAGGCGTCGCTGGTTCTGATGCACACTTTCTGGAAGAAATAGGAAATGCAGGAATCATCACAAAAGGCGACGATATTTTCAGATGCATAAAAAAAGGCAATCTTAAAATCTTCGGGAAGCCCGCAGGCCCTTCAGTGCGGCTGAAAACAAAACTGCACAGGTTTGAAAGAAAAATGGATAAAGTAAGAGCCAGTTTAAAGAATTTAAACCGCCCTCAAATCAAAAAATGATTTGTGGAAATAGCAGAACTGCATCCCGCTAAAAAGCAGTTAAGTGAAATTGCGAGGCAACGCTTGAAGTTATCATTACATTTATACACTTCCTTTATTTCAATTAAAAATTGAACGAAGAAAATTTTATAAACTTGTTATCCGTATGGTTTATTTATGACTAATGCATATACTAAATCCAAACATTTCTTTGAAGAAAAATGGAATAATGAAAAAATTAAAATTCATTCTGCCTGTGTAATAGATTGTTGTAAAAATATGATTAAGAATACAGATTTAAACCCGGTTATTTTTGAGATTGCGGGATGGATTCATGACATAGGCAGAAAAGATGACAAAGATAAACATCATGAATTAGGTCTGGGATATCTTAATGAATTTCTGAAAAAATATCCTGAATTTGATTCCCTAAAAGGTAAAATTTCAGATTGCATTCTTAATCATAGAAGAAAACAAACACCCCGTACAATCTATGGAAGAATAATGCAGGTAGCCGATAAGCTTTCATTGCATCATAAAGATTGGATTGAATACTCCAACAAAATGGGCTAAAAAAGGATTTGGTCATGAAAATGTTTATAATAATCAAATTTTAATAAATTTTATGGAAAATGTTATCATTTCTAATCCGGAGAAATTTGAACAAATAAAAAAACAAATTTTAGATAGGGGTTTTAAAAATTTACATGTAATTTCTGATTTTGATAGAACTTTGACTCATGCTTTTATTAATGGAGGAGATCCGGTTCCTTCATTGATTTCAGTTTTAAGGGATGAAGATTATTTAGTTGAAGGTTACAGCGACAAGGCAAAAGCTTTGTTTAAATATTATCATGCTATTGAAATTGATAGTTCAATAGCAATGAATGACAAAAAGAAAGCAATGGAAGAATGGTGGACAAAACATTCAGATTTGTTAATTGAGTCTGGTTTAAATAAAAGGGATTTAGTAAAAGTTGCTAAATCGGACAGGATTAAATTCAGAGAAAAAATATTAGAAACAATTATTTTACTAAATGAACAGAGCGTTCCTTTTGTAATACTTTCTGCAAGCGGTCTTGGTGATGAATCAGTAATTGAAACATTAAGGCATCATAATCTGTATTTGCAAAATGTAAGTGTGATTTCAAATAAATATATTTGGGATAATTGTGGAAATGCAATAGATTATGTCAGGCCCCATATTCACGCATTTAATAAAAATGAAATTTCTGTTAGAGGTTCGCATATTTATGAATTAATTGAAAATAGAAAAAATATAATTTTACTTGGAGACAATTTGAGCGATATTGGAATGGTAGAAGGATTTGCTTATGAGAATTTGCTTAAAGTCGGATTTTTGAATTCCAATGTAGAAGAAAAACTGGATGAGTATAAAAGAAATTATGACGTTGTAATTACAAATGATTCTTCAATGGAGTTTGTTTATAGTTTATTAAAAGAATTTCAAAATATAGTTAAGGTCAGTGCTAAATAGACAAACTTAACCAAAAACCAAGAGGCATTAACTATCCGAGCAAATCAGAGATTTGCTGGAACTAAAGAACCCTACAGGTTCTTGGTTTCTAACAAATCATAGATTTGTGGAAGCCAAAACTCAAAAGGAGTTTTTAGCTCCTAAAAACTTTAAAAGTTTTTAAGGACATCAAAGATCCACAATTCTTCAAAGATTTTTGAATGTATGGCAAAGACCTTAGTCCAATTATGTCTTTGACTATACTTCAAAGTAAAAGAAACCGGGTTATAGTTTCAAAAATTATGAAACTGAGAAAACAATTATAAACAGCAGTGCATAAATGAGTTCTATGTTTAAAAAACTGCTGAATGTTTTTGCATTTGTGCTGATTGCCCTTCTTATTTATTTCTCCGACCCTGCTAAGATTCTCAGTATCCTTAAGGGGGCGAATCTGGTTTTGCTGGCGCCTGCTTTAGCCATTATCATTTTTATGCTTTACCTTAAGGTAATACGGTGGAAGTTTTTCCTTGACTCCTTAAATATCAGGGTGTCTTTCTCAAACCTGACAAAAAGCGTTCTGGCGTCATTGTTCATAGCCAATTTCACTCCCGCAAGAGTTGGCGAGCCGGTAAGGGCATATTTTCTGAAAAAACTTGAGGGCTCTCCCATTTCAAAAACAGCGCCGACAATAATTATCGAGAGAGTTATAGACATCATCGCTTTGATAGTTTTAAGCTTGTCTGGCCTGCTCCTGTTCAAAGGCGTATTATCAGGAGTGAGTTCTTATATTCTCTGGGGGAGTGGTCTGCTGCTGATTTTTATTTCAATAGCTCTGTTCGTTTTAATGAAAAAACCCCTCCTGACCGGATTTTTAACGCTTTTCCACAGGATATTTTCATTCATACCGAAGATTAAAGAACTGGGAAGCAAACTGGAAAACTTCAGTGAAAATTTCAACAGGAGCTTTAAGCAAATCAGCAGGAAGTCATTGCTTCTCGTTTCAGCCGTTACATTGCTCACATGGGTATTGCAGGGCTTAATCTGCTGGTTCGCCTTTCTCTCGCTTGGGATATCCCTGCCTTTGATGTTTCTGATAAGCATCGCAGCAATAGGCACAATCATCGGGACAATCAGTTCCCTGCCCGGCGGAATCGGCTCAATGGACGCTGTCATGGTCTTGCTGCTGGCTTCGTTCATCAATGTGCCTGAAGCGACTGCAGGCATCCTGTTATTCCGGCTGTGTTCTTACGTAGTTCCAATGGCCATCTGCTATGTGTACTTTGTTAAGATTTCAAAAACGTGCTGAGAAATTGTGTATTATAGAAGAAAAACTAGATTTCTAGAAGTAATTAATAAATAGTTTCCCTGTTAATTTTAAGAAATGCTAGGTGCTATTTTGTGCGGGGGCTACGGGAAGCGTTTAAAGCCCCTGACAGACGGGATACCAAAGCCGCTGATTGAGATAGGGGACAACTACACCATTCTTGACAAGCAATTATCGCAGTTTCGGAATGCTGGCGTAACAACTGTGTTTTTGCTGGCGGGCTACATGCATGAGAAAATCGAGGAGCGTTTCGGGGAAAAATGGGATGGCCTTAGAATAAACTACTTAATTGAGGACAAGCCAAGAGGAACGCTGTATGCAATAGCCAACCTAATGGAAAAAATTGGCGAAGACGTAATAATACGGAATGGCGACATTGTGACTGAAGTGAACCTTGAGAAAATGATAAAAAACCACAGGGACGGAGAAATGAGCATGTTCATTACGCCTTTGGTTTCCCCATTTGGCATTACTGAACTGCAGGACGGAAAAATTACCGGCTTTAAGGAAAAACCTGTTCTGGATTACTACCTGAATGCAGGGATTTACATCGTTTCCAGAAATCTGTTCCATTTGTTCGAAAAGAAGGAAGGCAGCGTGGAAAGGGAAGTGTTTCCGCAGATAGCCAGGCAGGGAATGCTTAATTACTTTAAAGATGACGTGTTCTGGCATTCTGTTGATTCAATGAAGGATCTGGAATCTGTCCGGGAAAAATATGCCGACAGGCATATCGCGCAAAAATATCCGCAGTAATGAAATTATTATATATGGCAGAACTACAAATAATATATTATAAAAACAATAATGATTAAAATGCTATGCCGGAAATGTGGAACAAAAATAGAAAAAGAATGGAAATTCTGCCCGGGATGCGGTGCAGACATAGCTATCCAGCTTCCAAGGAAAATAAAAAGATTCGGCCTTCCTTTCAGGAGTCTCGTAGATGAACTGAACAGGCGGCTGAAAAGTGGTGAAGAAACTCCACGGTTTAGACAGGTTGCAGGCAAACATACCCCCAGGAAAAATGGTTTCAGCATAACAATCAAAACAATTCCGGGAAGTCAGCCAAAGATAGACATCCAGACATTCGGCAACATGAAAAACAAAAGCATTGCAAGAAAAATTGAACTGCCCTCTGAAATAAAAGAAAAAAGCTGCACTCCGCCCTATAACCCAAAGGAAACACGGGAACCTGAAACAAAAATCAAAAATCTCGGGAACTGTACTGTGATAACAATAAACCTGCCGGGCGTAAAATCAGGCAGCGATATAAGAATAAAAAGATTCAGGGAATCTATTGAACTAAAGGCCTACAGCAAAGACGTTCTGTATTTCAAAATATTGCATCTCCCGAACAAAGGCGACTTAACGCATAAAAGTTTTAAATCCGGAGTTTTAAATCTGGAATTCGGGCAATAGTGGGATTATGAAAATCATTTCCGGTTCTAACACAATAAAACTCTCAAAAGCAGTTTCAGAACTTGCCGATATCCCGCTCGTCAACAAAATCGTAAGAAAATTCCCGG
>DAOVKX010000108.1 GCA_030631505.1 Candidatus Nanohaloarchaea archaeon | reverse complement strand
GGCTGAAAAATGAAAAACTGCTTTAAGCTTCTTTAAGTACGCTAATAAGGTTGCAAAGCGAAATGGGATCAAAGTCAGTAAAGGGGGTACTTGACAGAAAATGTAAAAACTTCTCTGCAATGGCTGTCATATATTAGTAAACATATCTATGTTTTTTCTTCTATATTCATGCTCATATAATAATATTGAGCAAAACAGGGCATATTAATTCTAAACAGGAAGGGGGTAAATATGATTAAAACATGTTGTGTGAAAGTTGTTGTAACCATGATGGTTCTATTTTCTCTGCTGCTTTTCTGCAGTT
Source organism: Candidatus Nanohaloarchaea archaeon (assembly GCA_030631505.1). Lineage (GTDB taxonomy): Archaea > EX4484-52 > EX4484-52 > EX4484-52 > DAOVKX01 > DAOVKX01. Next base: position 2,470 of record DAOVKX010000108.1, on the reverse strand, counting down.
TCACTGCGACGGGGTCTGTTATGCAGGAAGAAAACACTCGCTCGCTCAGCACTTTCAGTTCATTACAAATACCATTCATCGAAAACAGGGGGCAGATAGGCAGTGAAGCTGTAAGATATTATGCAAAAACATTTGGCTGCACGGTCTTTGTTCTGGATGATGGGCAGATTATGTATGTTCTGCCGAAAAATGGTTCCGGAAAAGAAGATACAACCTGGATTTTAAACGAACGTTTTGTTTCCGGTTCTGTATGCAGGGTTGCAGGGGAAAGAAAATCACATGCAAGCATCAATTATTTTAAAGGGAAAGATCCTTCACAGTGGGAGAAAAATATTCCTGCGTACCAGTATGTAAATTTTGGAGAGGTTTATAAAGGCGTAGCTGTAAAGCTGAAAGCACAGGGGAACTATGTTGAAAAAATCTTTTATATCAAACCCGGGGCACCTGCAGAAAGCATACAGGTAAAAATAGATGGGGCGCGCAGTGTAACGTTAGATAAGAATGGGATGCTTGTGGTTGAAACGGGCATGGAAAGGGTGAAATTTTCAAAGCCGATTGCCTATCAGGAAATAAGTGGTCAAAGGAACTATGTTGATGTTGCATATAAGGTTCAAGGCTATACGTATGGCTTTACCTTAGGAACTTATGACCGCACAAAAGAACTTGTCATTGACCCGGTTCTTGCCGCAACATTACTGGGCACTACTGGGGATAAAACCGATTATGTCAATTCAATAGCTTTGGACAGCAGTGGAAATGTGTATGTGGCAGGCCATGCTTCGTCATCCGAGTTTCCGACAACCACAGGAGCATATAGTGAATCCTATAATGACTCCTCGGATGTTTTTGTGGTAAAGTTTGATAGTAAACTTGAAACGCTTCTTGCCGCAACATTCTACGGTGGGGACTCTGGTGATCGGGCAAATGCCATAGCAGTTGACAGCAGCGGCAATGTATATGTGGCAGGTACCACCGGTTCTAATGATCTGCCAACGACACCTGATGCGTTTCAACCTGAACATAGACAGGGTAGGGTAGGCTCTGATGCATTTGTTGCAAAATTTGACGCCAACCTTCAGAATCTTCTTGCTGCAACATATCTGAGCGGCAGTGATGGCGGTGCAGAAGATGAAGCATACTGCATAGCCCTGGACACCAGTGGTAATGTCTACGTGGGCGGGGACACTGATTCACCGAACTTTCCCGTAACCCCGGGCGCATATGATACGGATCATCCTGCTGACCCGAATGCAATAAGTCCCACTAATGAAGCCTTTATCTCAAAGCTTGACAGCAATCTGCAGAACCTGCTTGCATCAACTTTCCTGGGCGGAGATGAAAGTTCAGACGTTGTTCATTCACTTGCGATAGACAGCAGCGGAAACCTGTATGCTGCCGGGAACACCTTCTCTTCAGACTTCCCGACAACCTCTGGTGTCTATGACACAGTATTAAACGGTCAGACGGATGCTTTTATCGTACAATTTGACAGCAATCTGCAGAACCTTCTTGCATCAACGTTGCTTGGCGGGAGCAGTGGGGAGATTCTGCATGATTACAGTTATGCCTGGCAGTCAGATAGATGCATAGTGCTGGACAGCAGCGGCAATGTTTATGTGACTGGAGAGACTACCTCAGAGGACTTTCCCATAACGCCGGGGGCACTTAATTCAGAATATGCAGGCTACACAACCACGTTTATTGCAAAGGTTGATGCCAAACTGGAAAAATTACTTGCCTCCAGTTTTCTCTGTCTTAAAGATCATTATTCCATTGCCCTTGATGCGGAAGAAAATGTTTTTATTGCTGGTGTGGCGACACAGTATATTTGTGATGCTCCTGCTGATGCCTGTCAGCAAGGGCATGAAAACGGTCGGGATGATGCCTACATACTAAAAGTAGATACTAATTTAACAAAGGTCCTGGCTGCCACGTTTTTTGGTGGTGAAGAGCAGGATGCGGCTAATTGTATCATCATGGACAGTACGGGAAATATGTATGTTGCAGGCTGGACGCAATCATCTGACTTTCCCACAACAGATGGTGCTTATGATACCAAGCACAATGGCGATTCACTAAATATTTTTGTTGCGAAGTTTGACAGTAACTTGTGCTCAAAGGGAGTGACCACCACCACAACCGTGGATGGACAAAATTGTCCCACAGAAGTAATCTACGGCGAATATTCAAAAGAAACCGAACTCTTAAGATATTTACGGGATAACATATTGAGTCAGGCTCCAGAAGGGCAGGAGATAATAAGGCTGTATTATCAGTGGAGCCCTGCCATAGTCAAAGCAATGGAAGAAGATGAGGAGTTTAAGCAAGAAGTGAAGGAATTGATTGATGGGATATTGCCAATGCTTAGAAAAGTAGTAGAATAGATCTTCCTTTTAAGAAGACTTATAAGCCCCTCAGTTAAAATGCTGAGGGGTTTTTCTCTCGGAATAATTGATACTACCAAATGTAT
>DAOVKX010000002.1 GCA_030631505.1 Candidatus Nanohaloarchaea archaeon | reverse complement strand
TATTGAATTTAAAAGGAAAGCAACTGTTTGCAAATATGTTGTGCCTCAAGGCTATCCAGACAATCCGCAAAAAAATCAAAAAGTTGACATATCAAATTTAAATCTTGACAACAATACAAAAATGTATTTTGGCGCTGTTAATAAAAAAAGTGATGGTTTGTACATGACTGGCTCAAGAGCCATTGCAATAGTTGGGATTGGCAACTCATTGTCCGAAGCAGAACAATTAGCAGAATCTGCAGTAAGGGATATTAAAGGCCCTGTTTTTCACAGAGAAGATATTGGGACAGAAAAGTTAATTCAAAAAAGAGTTGAACATATGGATTATGTTATGAAAAGTTGAAACATTCTAAAAAGCAGAAATTATAATAACTCTTAAAAACTCCTGAAACCAATAAACCTTTATGCAAACCATCAAAAAATTAGCAAAGGACATTAAGGAAATAAAAATTCAGGGAGCAATAAAAATTGCACAGAAGTCAGTTGAAGGTCTGAATAAATTCGGACAAAAATCCAAGGCAAAAACAAAAAAACAGTTTATTAGCGAACTTCAGAGAGCGGCAAAAGTTCTCATAGGTGCAAGACCTACTGAACCCGCAATGCAGAATTCTTTGGATTCAGTTATAACTGTTCTGAAAAAATCCAAAAATCCTGATTTTAAGAAAGAATTAAATTCATTGTCAAAAAACAAAATAACAGAATTAAAACAGTCCCTTGATAAAATAACAGAAAATACATTGAAAATAATTCCAGACAGAGCGACAATTCTTCTGCACTGCCATTCTCATACTGTAATTGAGGCAGTCAGGGCAGCAAAGAAAAAAAGAATAAAAGTTATATTGACTGAAACAAGGCCAAGATTTCAGGGACGGCTGACCGCAAAAGATATGGTTAAGGCAGGAATACCAGCGACAATGATAACTGATGATGCAGTCAGCTCTTTTATCCGGGATGTTGATTTGGTCTTGGTAGGAACTGATGCAGTAACAAAGAAAGGAATTATAAATAAAATAGGGACTAAAACAATTTCCATAGTTGCGAAGAAATACAAAAAGCCGGTTTATGTTTTGGGAAGCACATTAAAATTCATAAAGGAAATAAAAATTGAGCAGAGGAATCCTAAGGAAGTTTGGGACAGGCCTCCAAAAAAATTAAAGATAAAAAACCCTGCATTTGACCTGACACCTTACGAATATGTAAAAGGAGTAATAACAGAAAAAGGAGTATTTTCCCCAAGGAAAATAAAATGGAGATTTTTATGGATGAAATAACAGCAACATTTTACTGCGAACCCTGCGACAGGGAAACAGCAAAAAAGGTAGCCGCAGAGTCATCTACAGGCACTTGGACCGAACTCAAAACAATGAAAAAAAGGATCGAGAAAATAAGCGCAAGGGTTACAAAGGTTGACAAAAATAACAATATTATAAAAATTACATATCCTATTGATTTGTTTGAGGCAGGAAACATCCCGCAGCTGCTTTCAAGTGTTGCAGGAAATATTTTCGGGATGAAGGCAGTTAAAAATTTAAGACTGCTGGATTTGGAATTTCCGGAAAAATACATTAAAAGTTTTGAAGGCCCTGCTTTTGGTCTGGAAGGCGTCAGAAAATTAATAGGAACTGATAGGAGAAGGCGGCCGCATCTTGGAACAATTGTTAAGCCAAAGGTCGGTCTGAACCCGAAAGAATCTGCAAAGGTGGCATATGACGCATGGTTCAATGGCGTTGACTTTGTTAAGGATGATGAGAATCTGACAAACCAGAAGTTCTGCCCATTTAAAGAGCGCGTAATAAGGATGCTTGACGCGCGGGACAGAGCATTTCAGGAAACAGCAGAAAGAAATCTTTACAGCCCAAATATAACTGCTCCTGCAGAAGAAATGCTAAAGAGAGCGCAGTTTGTAAAAGACCACGGCGGAAAAGTCATTATGATAGACATTGTGACAGTTGGTTTTTCAGGATTGCAGTTCATAAGGGAGCAGAACCTGAAACTTGCAATTCATGGGCACAGGGCAATGCATGCCGCTTTCACAAGAAACAAAAAGCATGGCATATCCATGCTTGTTCTGGCAAAGCTGGCGCGGCTGGCAGGAGCAGACCAGCTCCATATAGGTACTTTTGATGTCGGAAAAATGAAAGGCGATTACAGGGACGATTTGTCATACCAAAAAGCATTAACAGAAGAAATGGGAAACATAAAGCCCGCATTTCCTGTTGCATCAGGCGGCTTGTGCGCGACTTCCGTAAAAAAATTACTGGATAGAGCAGGAACAGATATAGTCATACAGGCAGGCGGTGGGATACACGGCCATCCCGGCGGAACAACGGCAGGAGCGCTTTCAATGAGGCAGGCAGTTGAAGGGTATGTCAACGGGCTGGCTTTAAGGGACATTATGACATATCCTGAATTCAAACAGGCAGTTGAATATTTTAAATAGCAAGTGAGTTTATGCTTAAACTAAAAGTTAAATTTCTGGACATGGAGGCAGAGAAGCCGATAATAGTGTTAAACGAGGAGGATGCGGGGGAACTGGGCGCTTACCCTCTTGACAGGTTGCAGATGAAATTTGACAGGAAGTCAGTAACCACAGTTCTTAACACAACTAAAAAACTGGTTAAGCCCGGCTATGTCGGCGTGTCTCAGGATATTCAGGAACTCGGCATAAAACGGGGAGAGCAGGTTAAAATTTTTCCCACAGTAAGACCAAAATCAATTGAATACATAAAGAAAAAAATGAAAGGCCAGGAATTGAAGAAAAACGAAATCAGCACAATAATTGATGACATTAATGACGGAAACCTGACCGGGCTGGAGCTCGGCGCATACATCAGCGCTGTTTATACACAAGGCCTGACTATGGAAGAGGTAATAGCAGCAACAGAAAGGATGATAGCATTAGGGAAGAAGTTTGACTGGGGAAAAAGAATGGTTGTGGACAAGCATTCAATAGGGGGCATACCGAGCAACATTGTAACTCCTATCGTTGTTTCAATAGTTTCATCACTTGGCCTGACTTTTCCCAAGACAAGTTCAAGGGCGATAACATCTCCCTCAGGCACAGCAGACACAATGGAAGTTTTCTGTAAAGTGGCTTTCACAGCATCCGAACTTAAAAGGATAGTCAAAAAAACCAATGCGTGCTTTGTATGGGGCGGCGCAATAGACCTTGCCCCGGCTGATGATAAAATAATAAAGGCAGAGTACCCCCTGTCAATAGACCCTGAGGGACAGGTGCTGGCTTCTGTAATGGCAAAGAAAAAAGCAATGGGTTCCAACATTCTGGTTGTGGATATTCCTTTTGGCCATGAGAGTAAAGTGGAGAATCTGGAGCAGGCAGAAAAATTGGCCAAGAAATTCAAAATTTTAGGGGAAAAACTTAAGATAAAAACAGAATGCGCAATAACCCGCGGGAACCAACCCATAGGCAAAGGCATAGGGCCTGTTCTTGAGTGTATGGATGTTTTGAGTGTTTTAAATGGCGACGGGCCAACCGATTTAAGGGAAAAGTCGCTTGTTTTGGCAGGGATGTTAATCAAGCTTGCAAAAAAAGGAGACATAAGAACAGCAGAAAAGATTCTCGATTCCAAGGAAGCATTAAAAAAATTCAAGGAAATTATAAGAGTTCAGGGCGGAGACCCTGACATGAACCTGGAAGATTTACTTGGGAAACATACAAAAACATTCAATGCATCAGCGCACGGCGAGATAATCACAATCCATAACAAGCAGATATCCAAAATTGCAAGGAGGGCCGGCGCGCCAAAAGACAAGGGCGCAGGAATATATCTTCATGTTAAATTAGGAGAAAGGGTAGGCAAAGGGGAGAGATTATTCACAATTTACGCAGAAAAGGAGCACAAATTAAACTCAGCAATAGAACTGGTTAAGGAACTCAACCCCCTTGTTATTGGCTCAAAAGAAAAAGTTTTGGTTGAGAAGTTATGAGGTTATACACATCTTGAACAAAAATCGTTTGCGTATTCTGAGTAAATCAAACTAATTCTTGCTTTTTCTCATGTTTTTTCTTAATTTAACGTAAAAAAATGGAATCACCGAGATAATAAATAAAAAATATCCTACGAACGCGAATGGTTCCTGATATGGATAAGGTAAATCCTCAAGATTTTCGGGACAACCAATAAGATACCCCTCCCTACTATATTTTACATCTAAGCAATGTTTGTATGGATACGAATCGTACAGTACTTGAGAAATTAGAAGTAAAAATATTGAAATTGCAAATAAAATTGTGAAAACTCTTTCTGTTTTTGTTTTCCCAAAAGATTCCATTAAACCCATATATTTTTATTGGAGTTATTAGTTTAAAAATAGCAGAGTTAAGAATTTTTTGTATAGACAGTTCTCCAAACTTGTTTCAATCAATTTTTTGTTTAATCACTTATATGCTCTATAAATCCCATATACACCCCTTAGAGTTAGAATAACGCCCATAATTGTTAATAATATCTTGTGAATGTCATTTGGAAAAGACCAAGCTATATACATGAGCGCTAAGCCCAAAAATAACTCTTTTGGTGAACCTTTAAACTGCATTGGATACATAAATAGGATTAGTATTTTTTATTTTAAATATGCATTTTTGAGGGCAGTCTCCATGACAATACCGACTTTCAAAATCATAAGATTTTTGTTCTTAGATACAAAACTCGCAGAACTTAATAAACAACAGTTTACTAAAATTAATTATGAAATTATTATATGTAATCCTCGATGGTTTGGGAGATTCAAAATATGAAGAACTGGGCAATAAAACACCTTTGGAATATGCAAAATCTCCAAAAATGGATGAGCTTGCAGAAGAAGGTGTAAATGGGATAATGTATCCCATAAGAAAAGGAATAGCCCCGGAATCAGACGAAGCGATGTTTTCTCTTTTGGGTTACGACCCGTTTAAGTGCCATACTGGAAGGGGAGTTCTTGAAGCAATAGGCGCAAATGTTCCTGTAAAAAAGAATGATTTGGTTCTGCGGGTTAATTTTGTAAGCGTGTCTAAAGGTATGATACAGGCAATAGAGCCTAACGTCTCTGAACAAAGATTGAAAAAACTTGCAAATTTTTTGAATGAAAACATCAGATTTGAAAGAAAAATTGAATTTAAAATGCACCACACTGTAGGACACAGGGGTGTTCTTATAGCCAGAGGAAGGAATTTCTCTTCAAATATTTCAAACAGCCACCCAGGATATAAAAAGATACAGGGCAATGTTACTTCTGCGCAGACAATCAAAGGAAAGGTTTTAAGGGTAAGAAAAATCAGGGCTCTTGACAAAACAGGGAAATCAGAATTCACAGCAAAAACAGTCAACGAATATTTAAGAAAAGCGCATGAACTCTTAAAAACCCACCAGATAAACACACTGCTTCTGAGGGGCGCCTCGGTAGGCGCGCCGGACATAAAGAAATTAAAACAGAAATGGCTCCTTCTGGCTGATATGCCTGTTGAAAACGCAATAGGCAAACTGTCAGGAATGAATGTTATTGACAAGCCAACTGACCTGAAAGAAACTGCAAAACTCATACTAAGGCAAAAGGACAAATATGACTGCGTATATGTCCAGATAAAGGGACCTGACAAACACGGGCATCTGGGTAATGTTAAAGGCAAAGTAAAAGCAATAGAAAAAATCGACAAAGACTTTTTCGGATATATTTTAAGGCGGCTTGACTTGGACAAAACAACAGTCTGCGTAACAGCAGACCACTCGACAGAATGCAGGAAAATGGCTCACTCAGGACTTCCTGTTCCCGTACTGATTCACAACGGAAAAGATAAGGATGATATTGATTCTTTCTCAGAAACAAAAGCGCGAAAAGGCAATTTAGGAACACTCAATAATGGGATTAAGTTGTTTGAGAAGTTATTTAAATCTTAAATTACATACATAAATTATGGAAATGAAAACAATTTCTAATGAAATTTGTATTTCAAGAGAAGAGTGTGAAGATATGCAGGAATATATGGAACGGTTAAGAGAAACAATTGATGTTCTTTCCAGTCGTAAAACTGTTCAAAAACTGGAATCTGCCTTAAAAAGAGTAGAATCTGGAGAATTTCTAACTAAAGACGACTTGGTGTTTTAACCGTACACCTTGATTTTTGATAAAGAATTCAAAAAAGACCTTTCTAAATTAGAAAAGCAAACAAGAGATAGAATTTTAAAAAAAGTTTATGAATTGGAAAAATACCCGGAAATTGGCAAACATCTGATTGGCATAAATTTGTGGAGTTTAAGAGTTGGAAAATACAGAATTTTGTACCAAATTAGAGAGAAAAAATTACAGGTTCTGGTTTTAATGGTTGAACACAGAAAGAGAGCTTATGATAAATTTTGAAAAATTAAAATTCCTAAATCTTCAGCGCTTTCCAGATAAAGTTCAACTGCTTCCTGCAGATTAGATTTTGCTTCTTCTACTGTTTCTCCCTGGCTTGCTACGCCTAATTCTACACACAGTGCAGAAAAGCCTCCTTCCAGTTCTTTCTTAAAAATTGCGTTGAAATTTAGTTCCACTAACTCACCAAATATTATTATCGTTTTAAGTTTTAAATATTAACTAGTATCTCTTTTGTTTCTTCAATGTCTTTAATTGATTTAATCATTAAAGTTTTGTGCAACTCTATTAATTTCTTTACAGCAGGATTTTCCATGTTTAACTCATACATATTTGACTTTCCCACTTTCCGTGTTTTAATTATTATATTGTTCTTTATCAACATACCCCATATTTTATCTAACGTATTCCAGGAAACATTGGAATTTATAGCTATATCCTGTTTGTTGTAATCAAATTTCCTAAACACTAATAAAAAATCTAAGACTCTCACTATAGGCGTGTCTCCTAAAAACTCAATTAATAGCGATTTTTCCATTTTTATCATCATAAGTCACCGGTTATTTATAAAAAGTATAAATTCCGCCGTGTATACATATATTATACCAAACATAACTTTAAATAGTTAAGTTACAAACTTCAAAGTATGAAGTTAAGTGATGAAGAAGAATCCAATATAAAAATAACAATTCTGGAAAAAATGGTTACAAAAAAGATGTGGGGCAACAAGCACATGGATTATAAACATTTAACAAGCGGGTTTCCTTCGCACTTAACTAAAAAAGTTCTTTATGTTGCTGATAAATTGATAACTCAGGGGTTAATCATAAAGAAACCAGCGCATTACGGAATGCAGGTTTCCTTGAATGTTAACAAAAACGAAGAGATTTTAAGAATAATTGAAGAACAGTAAAACAAAAGCACGAAAAGGCAATTTAGGAACACTCAATAATGGGATTAAGTTGTTTGAGAAATTGATGAAAGAAATTTAAGTTTATTATTCACTAGAAGTTTCTTTCATTTCGCCTGGACAAGTATAATCAAATTCAGGACAAGCTTTATCATTTATAGTCCATTTTCCAGAGCCAACAGGTTCTCCTTGATGCGTTATGCAATAATTTTGTACCTTTATGTCACAGGAAGTTGACCCTTCCTGATCTGTTATGCTGTTTATAAAATTCGTCAGACTCCCACTTGTAATCGTGATAATCAGAAGACCGATAACAATAAGAACAACTGCCGCGACTATTAAAGTCAGAGCCATTGTCATACCTTTCTTGTTCATACAATAAAATAGGCATTAGGAGTATATAAATATTATGCTAAGATTAGCTCTGTTGAAAAAGTCTGTTTCATATAAGTTTTACATATTCCAGAGAAACTTTATTGAATAGTTCCAACACAGTTAACTAAGTGAAACAGTAATATTTAAGTTTAGTAAAAGCAATCTTTACAGATTTTCAACAAAGCCGCTAAGATTGTAAGCAATCTTTTTCTTCTGCATCGCATTCGGGTGTAGGGCACTGTTTCTCAAATACCCATTCGCCTGATTGCGATTGTTCATACCCCTCGATTATTTCACATTTGTATCTGTTTGCTATAACTGTCTGGCCAACTAAACCCTGACGACATTTTGTTTCTGGAACAGGTTCTAACTCACAGCACTCAGCATGGCAGTTCTTGTATGTTTCCCCTTTTTCGGGCTCACAAACACCATTACGGCAATCACAGTTGGAGTTGGTTATGCACTCGTCTGGCATGGAGCATGTGCAATCCTCACGGCAGTTAGTGAAACAAATTGGATTATCTTCTTTTGGCGCGCTTTTATCACATGCCTCTCCGGCATCTAATTGGCCATTTCCGCACCTACCTTCACCACAATCACTACTCTCCGAACAATCACCGTCGTCACAATCCACATCACAATCTTTATCATTGTCAATTCCGTCAGAGCAGGAAGTTTCTGTTCCGATAACGCAGCTTCCGCCGCAGTCTGTACCTTGTTCATCACCGTTTTGTTCGCCGTCAGAACATGTATTAGGATATGTTCCTGTGCAGTCAGAAGAACTGCAACAAACTCCATCTAAACAATAAGTTCCCACACCGAATTGGTTTATCGGGTTATCGCATGTGTTAGGCGGTATGCAGCATATGTTTGGCGGGGCGCAGTTATGGTCTGCTCCATCACAACTGTGCCCGTAGTTTACATTTGTATTTCCGCAAGGTGTTGGGCAGGTACAACCTTCCCCGCATTCGCAAATAGTAATGCAGTCTGCAAGGTCGCAGGTTTTTGGACCGTTGGGATCAGTGTCGCTGCCTCCAGAATCCCCATTAGAAGAATCAGAACCTTTCTCTATGTCAGCAGTCTCTCTTATAATCGTGAAAATTCCTTCTGCCATGCTGCTGCTTTCCTCTCCTGCTTCCCTTATGGGTTTTTCAGCACCAACAACTACCATAAGTCCAACAATAAGAGCAACCAGGATTGCAACCATTAAGAACATCGTTTCGCCACCAAACCCTTTCTTTTTCATAAAATATCTTTAGCATCAACACTATATAAAATTAAAAAGAAATAAGAAGTCCCTTATTCCCAAGTGGGTTCAATACCCCGCAGCTTGCTGCGGATATAATTCACTTGGGAATACTAAAAATCGCCGGATTAGTTAATGTGATTTTTTTTATTTTGCCAAAACAATGTTGATTGAAGAGACGTTCATTTCCTGGCCTTCGTTTGTTTTTATTCTGTCTGTTTTGATTTGTATGTCCTTGACTTTTGATTCCTTTGCGAATTTATTTTTTACGATTTCCACTACATCAACCGCTTTTGAGATTGATTTACCTCTTGCTTTTACATTAACTTCTGTTGCATTTCCGCTAAATTGGGTGATAACTGCAAGCACATAACTCATTGTCGGTTTGCTGCCGATGAATACTGTGTTGTCATCTGCTCTCTGTTTTGTTTTTTCAACTGTTTTCTCTTCTTCCGCCATTCAAGACACCTCCAACTGTTCATACTGACGTCCTTTATTATGTAATTGGAAATAAATTATTTAAAGATTATGAATGCTCTGCAGATAGTGTTTTACATCGCCAGAGATTCCAGTTGATGTGCGCAATCAGCATTTGACTTTGTTATGCAAAATTTTGCGCCTTAAACTATTGGTTTTAAACTGAACAGGTTCAGCGCAATATGGCACATTGGTTTTATTAGTTAAGTAAACGTGCCTTCGCACAACACCAGTTTACAGATCAACTGTTGTTACTTTCTGCTCCGGGAGTTCAACTATATAGCATCTGTTGTTTGAAGGAACAGCGCAGTTTACTGCCAAAGTGCCGTTGACAGTTGTGAAGCCGGCATCTTCGTGGATATGACCGAATGCATGCAGGATTGGCTGCTTGATGTCTATAAATTCCCTGAACACATTCAGGCCAACATGGTTATTGTTCCATGCTATATCCTGTATTCCGAACGGGGGAAAATGCGTCAGAAATACAAGTTTCTTCGAATCTATGTTTTTTGTCATTTCCAGCGCTATTTCAACAAAATTTCGTGGAATCCTGTTGCCTACCAGAAGAAAATAATACCCGGTATACTCCTTTAATCCCCAGTTTTTAACAGCAACATGCTCATTTTCAAACTCGTCAAGCCCCCAGTCAACATTGCCAAGAACGCCAAACGTTCTTACCCGCAGTTTCTCAAAAAGCTGCTGGGCAAACAGTTCGTGGTGAAAATCCCCGGCAATAAGAAAAACATCTATCTTTTCTTTTTCTATGACCTTTAAAATTCTTTCAGTAATCACCGTTTGCCCGTGCAAATCCGAAGTGCAGAGAAGCTTCATATTAATCACTCAAATATAAATACCAGACATACCAATTTAAATTTATGGAAGGTGAAAAGGAGGGAACAAAAAACACCCGTTTTATATTATTTTCAATTATATTAGGTATGGTGCTTGGCTCTGTTTTAGGGCTTGTTGCGTTTGTACTTGACTTCTCAGTAATCGGTCTTGGATTGCTGGCTGGCGGGACCATTGCAGGGATTGTCGCACTTATATTTGAATACAAGGAGCGATTCAATATCATTTTGATTTCAATAATGAGTATATTGCTGATTATACTTGTATCCTCTGCAATGTATGTTGGTCAGGAGCTTCCAAAAACAACTTTTGCAGGCCTGATGGTTATAGGCACTTTGACAGGCATTCTGATAACAATACTGCTGTCCGTATTTTTCACTAACGAATGAGTTATTGAAATTATATAAGTAATTCAGTTGCATAGCTACGGGCTAATAAGCAACAATTTACAGATAGCAGTTTCATGGTTTTAATTCGTTTTGCATGCCTGTTATCCCGTCAATCATTAAATTTTTGCTTACAAAATAAGGATAATAAACTAACTCGATAACTTGTATATTCTTCAAAACTGAATCAACTTTTTTCAGAATCTGCTCTTTTGTTATCTGGGGTTTCAGCACTTCGCCGTCTATTTCAACATAAACCGGCTCAGGATTGAAACTTTTTATATCCGGCTCCGCAGTTATATCCTGCTCTTTTGTTCGTTCCCCTTCTATGAAGAGCAGATTCCCCTTCACCCCGTCAAACAAATAAGGTTTGTCGCTTAAGATTCTCCAGCAGGGATAGTAAATCTTCTTTAATTTTCCCACCCGGCTTTCAAGGTCCTCTTTTTTCAGGGCTTTGAAAGACAATATTTCTTCCTTTTCCGGCTGCTCGTCAACACTAATGGTTTCTCCGCCATGTTTTGTCTTACGCACCCGCATGTTGACAAAAAGCGGGAATTCATGGCCTATTATCAGGGCAGTGCCTGCAGTTAAATTTTTGATTTCCTTTTCAACACCATCAGTCAGGCCTTCTGCATAGCTAACTGCTTTCAAGTCATTTGGGTTTGTTATTCTTAGTATTATCTGCGTGTTGCACTGCGAAAGGACATCCTTGCTTATTCTTGCAGGCCTTTGCGAAATAACTGCAAGGCCAAGGCCAAACTTTCTCCCTTCAGAAGCTACGGTCTTGATTATTTTGGATGAAGTGACTATTTCCTTTTCCGGGATGAAATTATGCGCCTCCTCAACAACCAGGAATAAAGGAGGTATCTTTCCTATTTTCCTTTCCTCAAATATTTCCTTAATCAGTTTGTACACTACGACGCCCTGAATGTCCGGGGGAACCCCTCTCAGGTTGATTACTGTTGCCTGACCGCCTTTTATCAGGTCCTTTATCCTTGTCGGGATTTTTGAGAAAATGCCGACATCCCTGACCATTTCAAGCATGTTTATGACATTCCATCTTGAAGGCGATTCGCTGTTCACGACTGTGTTCATTAAATCTTCTAGGGAGTAATCACCCTTTTCTTTGAGCTCTTTCAGGGCCATGTAAAGCACACCAAGCTGGGATGCTGTCGGTTTCGTAGGCAGTATCTGCGATATTTCAAGCGTTGTCAGGTTCGTGTCCTTAAAACTAAGCTGTTTTGCCCCCGGGTTTATTTTCGGGTCGGGGCTGTACTCCTCTACCTTATACGCCTTTGGCTTTACATTGAATTTTTTCATTTCTTCTATCTCTTTTGAGTTGTCGTTTTCAAACCTCAGGCTTGTATATTCTCCATGAGGATCTATTATCAACACAGGGATTTTTTTCTCAAGAAGTTCCTCTATTATTATGCCAACAGTATACGATTTACCAGAGCCGGTTGATGCCAGAACCCCGATATGCCTCGAAATTAAATCCTTGGGGTTGATGTACACACTTACATCATTGTTGGATTCAAGCAGCCCAAGGTAAAGCCCATCCTTTTCCAGTTTCAGAATTTCCTCTATTACCTCTTTGTCTGCGCTGTATACAAGGGAACTCGGCTTTACAGGTATCTTTGGGACCTTGAGCGAACTGCCATCCCTGTATCCGATAACTTTAGTTACAGCCATAATCTTCCCGTCAGGATAGCTTTCCACAGAATCAATCTGGCACAAAACCCACTGCTCATCATCCCCTTTGACAGTAACAAAATCCAGCTTCCTGACATCCTTATACGCCCTGAACCGAAACGTCTTCACGCTTGTTTTTCCATAGACTTCTCCTATGAGCAACAATATCACCTGTAATCAATTAGGACTAAAACCAAGATTCTTTACTCTCCCGTTAAAATTTTCAAGATACTCAACAGCCCCTTTTGCGCTTTCTTCAGATAGCGCTTTTCCTTCAGAAGAATCGCAGAGTAGTCTATATATTTTATCAAAATTCCTATAAATCTCTTCGTGATCGTCAGGCATTCGGATTAAAACAGCCCATGATGACGTATTGTTAATCTTTTCTCCATTTTTAATTTCATCAATAGTGCCTTTGAACCCGGACACATAATCAGTATACTTGTTCAGGTATCTGTTTAAACTTCCTCTTTTTTCTTCACTTAGGTCTTTTTGCATCAAGGAGTTCAAAACACCTATAACGCCCAGAGTATAATACCTGACATTTATTTTTTGTTGTTCAAACAAGTCCCGGTATAAACTTTCCTCAGTAATAAGTCCGGTTGGATCAAACACAGGTGAATCATACATAATAGAATAATAGAATTTAATTTATTTAAGGGTTAATGGATTTTTAATTAAGCAAGTGATTATTACATTTCACACTTTTGAAGCAATTCGTTTAGTATCTTATACCCATCACCATTATGCAAAAATTTATCAAGTGGGTCATTTAGCCCCTCAATTGTATGGATTGGGTTTCCTTGCCAGTTTCTTCTTGCTTGTCCTCTATTTATTAGTTCAATCCCAATTCCATCTTTAGCTCTTCTTATTGTTTCAACATAACACGTTGGTCGAGTTTCGCCGTTAATCACAACTTCCCTTGTTGTGCCAATCTCGTAACATCCAAAACTTCCTTTTTTCAAAACAGGAAATTCTATAACAGCTCCTTGAGCGATATCTCTTAGTTCTACAATCTCTCCAGTTGATTTTAATTTCGCACGAGGCGGTTCTCCTAATTCATCATACCATTCATAAATTTTTGATTCCATTTTAATTATCTTCCATCACAGTATATTATATCTTCATTAATTCCTTGTTTTTGAAAAGAGGACACAAAATATTTATAGATTTCAAATGCTCCTGTAAGTCCATCAAGATAATTAGTATACCAGTCGTCAGTATTATAGACCATTTATATCACAAATAGTTAATAGAAGTTAAAATATAACTAATTATACCCTAACATGTTAGGTATTATATGCCAAATTCTTTATTTATTACCTTAATTTCAGCTTTTCGTAAATGTTCCGCAATAGTAGTCTTGCTCAAACCAAGTTTTTCAGCCAAATCCTGTAAAGAAATCTTTTTAGGCCAGTTATAATACCCAAAAGTAATTGCTAATTTAAGAGTTCTCTCTTGTTTTTCAGACAGATTAAACCCATCAAATGTTGATTTCTTTACATACAACAGTTTAAAAACACCTAATTTTTTGATTTCTTCAAGAGCATTTTTTATTGCAGTTTTCTTTGGAGCTGCAATTGTCCAGACTTCCCATCCACCAACCAAAGGAATTTTTTTAGAAACAAAGCACTTGTTTTTTAAAATAGTGTGAACAACAGACTTGATTTTTGATGTATCTGTAAAAATTTGTATCAATAATTTTTTATCGCTTTCTTCAAGAACATTATAGCTCTTAATTAATTTATTATTCTTAAAATATTCTTTAATTTCATGGGATTCATTCTTATTTGCCAATGAAATCTCTGTGATGTCCTGAATATAATTTTTTGAAAGACTTACCGTAATATGAGTAATAAATTCACTTTTGAATTTATTTAATCTCTCAGTCCAGCAACCGTTATGTTTCAGTTTAAATTTTGCTTCAAACATATTTATTGGTACTATCTGTATCTATAAATGCTTTAAAAAACCCGATTTAGAATGTAGTAGACTCTTGAGTTGTAGTATCTTGGTTAATTAGAAATCTTCAGGTCTTTTGTAAGCCCACTTATCCTTTTTGGAAGCATCTTTTAATAATCCTTTATAATGCTGAGCTACATCAAGAATAAATACATCCCCTGCAGAATTTGTATATCTGCACCAAGCATGACCATTTTGATAATCAGAGTTTCTATCTACACTGGGCTTACCTGTAATGTAACCATCTTTTTTGAAGAGTTCAAGAAGTGCAGCACAGGCTAAAGCATCATGCTTACAAACACCCACACCTTCTTTAAGAAAAACATCAAGAGCAATTTTTTTATCTTTCATTACTTTATAATCATCAACTATTTTTTTAGCAGCAGCATCGTCTTGTTTTGGCATAGCTTCCTTGACAGTATTATAAACAGCTTTTAGAACTCGGTCTTTCCTAATATGCCCGCTCTCGTTCATCGCTTTCTTTTGTGCTTTTTTATAGAGGTGCCTTAATTCTGGATATTTAGAATCTACAACAATAGCTTCACTCTCCCCCTGACTTAGATAAACTCCTCCATCCACAAGAGAATCTCTATGGATAATAGGTCTCCCTTGAAAATAATTTTCATTATCTTTTTTCTCAAGTTTACCTGCCCGCTTTAATCTCTTTAACATGATATCTGTTTTGTCCCATTTAGCTACGCCTATTCCTGCCATAACTATAACAACCCCGACTAGTATAGTTAAAATAATTGTTTCTAACATAAAACCCACTTTATAGAGTTGAATATAATGACATATAATTGTTTGATTAGAAACCTTATTAAGAATTAATTAATGGGACCACTGAGTTGTTCAAACAGTGTGTTTATAGGAACAAGTTTCTTAGTTAGTTACATTGGCTGACTCGCTTATCTTCCAAAGATTTCTTTCATTACTTCATTCAAATAAAGCATTGCCCAGTTCCTCAATAATATAGCGTCTGTTTTGCCGGATTCTGTATTTTTTGGCATATAAGCAAAAGGAGGTCCGTTATCTAGTAAGTATTCATCTTTTTCCTTTCCATGAGTAAATTCCTCTTGTTTATTTTGACTAAATTCTACATAAGGCGGCAATAAGAGCGGCCTTCCACTTTTTTGGATGTACATTCCAACATGTGGATTCAGGAATAGGAAATCAGCTAATCCGTTTTCCAAGTAACCAACTTCATAGTAGAACTGCCTTACATGTGTTTTTGCTTCAATCTCAGATTCTTCAACTGCTCTTTGGAAAACACTATCAGCTTCTTTATCTATTTTAATGTCATAGCATAATAGTTTTGGAGGGATCGGGATAAGAAAAAAATTATCTATTACAGGTACTTCTTCTTTTTTTAATAGTAATTTTTCTAATTCCATTTTAACCATTAATTATTCGTACAATATTCTTATTATTTAAAATTAGTTGACCTTTAGAGTTATCTACTAGAATCAGCATCTACCGGTTATTTCGTAAAATCGTTTGTCACCAGAATCTCTTAATTTTACACAATCCTGAATATATTTTTCTAAAATAGGAAATAACGGCTTTCCATGATATTCTGGATTTTCAGGTTCATGAACTTTAAGATCTTTTTTGTTCCAGTTTCCGTTCTTCAGAAGAGCAATAATCTCCTCTGCAGAATCCCCTGCTTCAAGATGCTGGTTTATGGTTAGTCCACAACCCATAAACTCTATTACTCTCCGACTATAGTTTTTTGGTAAGTATTGTTCTGTCATGACTTTATTAAGACAGTATAATTTTAAATGTTTGACTTTATCACTCATAACTCAAAATTTTAAAACCTGGTGTAGTAGATACAATCTAATAGTGGGACCGTCGAGATTTGTTCGAACTACAAAAAGGATTTTTTAGTGGATGGAACTTTCTGATTGTGCTTGAACGAATGAAATTCGTGAAACACAGTGATGATGGAACTTTCTGAAGTTCCTTGAACTCGAGTTGCCAGACCCCCAGCCTGGAGGGATGGCCAAACTACCCTACGGTCCCATAACATACTTTTTTAAACTTAACTTTTTTAAATAACCGTATGGGACTTTTCACAATTGTGCCGAGGATGATAATCGGAGGTTACGAAGACACCTCAGACAGGGAGTTTTTGTTAGCTTTAAACAGGGATATGAGACGCATAAACAAGTACCTGATTACAATAAACAAAAACCAGAAATACCTGTATGGCCATCTCAAATCCATGAAAGACGAAACCAGAAAAACAGAAAAGGAAGGGTTTGCGGTTTTCAAAAAAGAAATACACCGGCTGGAAAAACAGCAGGCAGTAATAGTAAGCCAGATGGAAAGACTGGTAACTATCCAGGCCGAAGACAGGCGGTTTACAAAAGTTTCCGCCAACATCAGTGTTCTGGGCCAGCAGCAGAAACGCATAGTTGACAATTTCAACGACCTTCATTTAAAACAGGAAAAATTCAAATCAAAAATTGAAAAATTAGACCAGAGCATATTCACCACATCAAAACAGGTAAAAGCTATAAAGAAATCAAACCGGCAGATAAAAAGCATAGATGGAAGATTAAAAACAGCCAAAAAGAACTTAAGAAAACAGAAAAAAGAAATAACAGTTCTTAAATCAAACAAGGGATTAAAAAAACAAAGCAGAAAATTAAAAACATTTCAAAGAAATTTGGATAAAAAGGAAAAGGAAATAAAAACAATGAAAAAACTTAACAGAAAATTAAGAACTTTAAAGAAGAATATTGATAAAAAAGATGAAGAGATAAAAAATCTCAAAAAATTAAATCGTGAACTAGGAAAACTAAATACGAGAGTAAAAAACATCGAAACCGGTTTTATGAAACAGAAAAAAAGAGTAAAGACAATCAAAAAGAAGCAGACAAAAATCAGGAAATCAGCAGAAGGCATAGTAAAATCAAAAGAAAAAATAAAGAAAATATCCAAAAAAGTAACAGCCCAAAAAGAAGTTGTGGCAAAACTTGAAAAAAAGACCGCTAAAAAACCAACAGCAAAAACATTGAAAGCAAAGAAACCTGAGAAATTGAAACAAGTCAAAAAATCGGCGAAGAAAACTGTAAAAAAGAAACCAGCTAAAAAGAAATAATAAGTTGTTCTTTAACTTATACATTCAAACAAAAAAATTTTAATAATTATCTAATTTATATTCTAATATGAAAGAATTCATCGGGAAAGTAAAAAGTAAACAGGACCTGTCCAGGGACGAAGCTTATACTGCTATGCTAAATCTTCTTGAAGATGCTACTAATAACGAGATTTATGATTTCTTAACTGCAATGAATGAGAAAGAACCGACTACAGAGGAGTTAGTTGGTTTTGTAAATGGAATGAGGGAAAAAGCAATATTCATAAAGCCGAATGTGGATATCTTAGTCGATACATGCGGAACAGGCGGCGATTGCAAAGGGACAATTAATGTCAGTACCGGAGCGGCAATAATAACCGCTTCTGCAGGTATACCTGTTGCAAAACATGGAAATTATTCAGTATCCTCAAAAAGCGGAAGCGCAAATGTTCTGGAAGCATTAGGTTACAACATTAATATGAAACCTGGAGATTGTGAAAAAATGATAGAACAGACTAATTTTGGTTTTCTTTTTGCTCCGAAATTTCACCCTGCCATGAAACGAGTGGCGCCTATAAGAAAAAGAATCGGCAAAAAGACTATATTTAATCTGTTAGGTCCGCTTTGCAACCCGGCAAATGCGCAGGCGCAATTAATCGGCGTTTATGAAGAACAACTCTGCGAAAAGTTTTGTTATGTCCTCAAAGAAACAGGCGTAAAACATGCTTTGGTAGTTTATGGTTCAGGTTTGGATGAAATATCAAATATTGATAAAACAACAGTTTATGAATTGAATGATGATATGATAAAACATTATCAAATCGAACCTGAAGAGTTTGGATTCAGAAGATATAAACTAAAAGATATTTCAGGCAGTTCCCCGGAAGAAAATGCAGAATATTTGAAAGATATTTTGGATGGGCAAAAAGGAGCAAAAAGAGACATTGTAGTATTGAACGCCGGAGCAGGCATATATTTAGGCAACGGCGCCAATTCGTTGGAGGGAGGCATTGAGAAAGCTAAAGAAGTATTGGATTCAGGAGCAGCTTCAGAAAAGTTATCAGAAATTCTTGAATATTCCGGAAAGGGATAAGTTTGGTTTAGTGATGGCTTAATTTTGGCAATCAATCCAAAACCCTGAAATCAACAGCAACCCTGAAAACGCCAGGAGCGAAAGAGCCGCATTTCCTTATGTCTGTAATTTTTACTTTCTTTTTGCATTTTTCACGTATGTCTTTTCTTAACGTTTTGAAATTTTCCTCGCCGGCGAAAGTGTAATAATTGATTGTTCCGTTTTTCTTCACACAATCTAAAGCCAAATCCAGAAAATCTTCTGCGTTTTTCGGCGCAGGCATCAGGATTCTGTCAAACTTTTTGTTTATTTTTGGAACAACAAAATCCACATCGCCTTTGAAGATTTCAATTTTGTCCGCAACCTTGTTCAGCTTAACGTTTTCTTTAAAATATTTTACAGCAGTTGGATTGATCTCAACTGCATGGATTTTAACATCTTTCTTTCTGGCGATAATTATCGGAAACGGGCCAATTCCTGCAAACATGCACAGAATACTCTCATTGTCTTTTACCTGTTCTGCAATCTTCTGCCTTTCAGTTCCAAGTTTTTCAGAGAAATAAACTTTTGTCGGGTCCAGTTTAAACCTGCATCCGCTTTCAGTGTAAATGGTTTCTGTCCTGTTCCCTGTCAGCAATTCATATTTACCTGTTCTGTACTCTCCTGAAAGCTCGCCTGTTTTTCTTATAACTACCTTAATGTGTTTGTTTATTTCTGTCAGTGCTTCAGCAATAACATGTTTTTTATCCTCAAGTTCTTCAGGAATTTCAATTATTGCTATATCTCCGATAATCTCAAAACTTCTTTTAACGTGTTTTAGCTCCTCTTTTGTCAATTTATCTTTCAGAACTTCTTTCAGGTTCATATTAGTAATTAGTTAAGTAATTCTTTAAAAATGAATTAAATATTCTTATCAGTCAGCCATATTGGTATATTTAAATAATCTAATTCAAAATAAATCAGTGTGAAACAATGACTCGGCTATTGGACCCGGACTATGAGTTCAGAGACATAAATACAGGGGAAACGCAGGAATCGCTGGAAAAAGGCATTCTTGAGCGTTATATGGACAGTCAGGGTGTTGAAAAGTTACATATAAAAAACCCTGCACATAGCATCCCAATTAAAGAAATTGAAAATATAAAATACATCAATCCTCTCATAAGAAGAGCGTATTTTGAAATAAAATATATAAATGGCGAAACCGAAAAAGTGCCTACAAATGATATATGTGAGTTGTTTGAGCACGTTTCTTCTTAAAAACCTAACAAAAAGATAAATAATCCTTTAAGGGCAAGTTAATAACTTCTAAAAAACCCGCACATTTTTTAATTTTCAAATCAAAGATACTCTATGGAAAACAGCATTTATGAACCGCGCGAAGATTCTTATCAGATTCTTGAATCTGTTAAAAAATACGCAAAAGGAGTTGTTCTTGATATAGGTACTGGTTCAGGCATACTGGCGATAGAAGCGTCAAAAACTGCGGATTTTGTGTATGGCGCAGACATAAATGAAACTGCCTTGGAATATGCAGAAAAACAAGCCAGAGGAATAAAAAACATAAAGTTCATTAAATCAGACGTATTCAATTATTTCAAAAAACACAATCAAACATTTGATTTAATTGTGTTTAACCCTCCATATCTTCCGGAAGACAAGAGAGAACCAAAGGACTCCAAATTACAGACAACTGGCGGTAAAAAAGGATATGAAATATTGGAACGTTTCCTTTCAGAAGCAGGAAATTTTCTAAAGCCAAAAGGGAAAGTAATAATTTTGTTTTCTTCATTAACAGGAAAAAAAGAAGTTGAAAAATCAATAAAACAAAATAATTTTAATTTTGAGAAACTGGCTGAGGAGAAATGTTCTTTTGAAAAATTATATGTATATCTTTTGGAAAAAACGATAAAATAATGCCTTATAGGAATATTTATTAACCCCCGTATCTTATAATTAATAGGATTTTCTATGGAACGACGGCGAAGAACCCTGCTTAAAATGATTACATTCAGATTTATTGCAACAATAACTATGATGGCTCTCGTTTTTATTTTTACAAATAATCTGCTTTTAACAGGCACAATAGGCCTTATTGATATGACTTCAAAGTCCATAATTTACTACATTCATGAGCGTTTGTGGAATAAAATTTCCTGGGGCTCCGGACATTCTAAAAAATAAAAAGGTGTTAAAATATGAAAAACACAATTGAAAATTTAACAAAAGCGTTTATCGGCGAAAGCCAGGCACGGAACCGTTATACATTTTATGCAAAAACCGCAAAAAAAGAAGGATTTGAACAAATTACGGAAATATTTCTATTAACAGCAGATAATGAAAGGGAACATGCAAAATGGCTGTTCAGGTTGATCAACGAACTGAAAAAGAAAAGCAATGAAACTCTGGACGAAATAAAAGTCGAAGCCTCAGCCCCGACAATTTTAGGCAGCACAGCAGAAAATTTAAAAGCTGCAATCTCTGGAGAAAATTACGAACACATGAAAATGTATCCTGAGTTTGCAGAAGTTGCCGAAAATGAAGGTTTACCTGAAATTGCCAAAAGATTAAAAGCAATTGCTATAGCAGAAAAACACCATGAGGACAGATTTAAAAAACTGCTTAAAGAAGTTGAGGGAAATACAGTATTTAAAAAAGAGAAGAAAGTTCAATGGCTCTGCAGAAAATGCGGTTATGTGCATGAAGGAGAAGAACCTCCAAAAGAATGCCCGTCATGCGCGCATCCAAAAAGTTACTTTGAATTAAAATGCGAAGAATACTAAATATGGGTTTTCAGGCGTTATATGTATTTTTTATATATTCTTGGTAGGCATCAGAAATAAAGTCTTTTTTGGCTATATTTCTTATTGTTTCACTTATTTCATCCCAGTTTTCAATCTGCAATAACTTATTTTCTTTAACAAAAGTACTTCCTTTCTCTGTGATTCCTATATCGCATTTACCTCGCCCATAATCAATCATTAACAATCCAGAACCATCATAATCTTCTAATGTTTCTACAAGGCGGTCGCTTATAATAACACCTTCCTTTAATGTAGGGTCATAGTCTACTTTAAAAATATAATCCTCAATTGGAAGTATTCTCTTATTTTTAAGATAGAAAATCAGGGTTTGAAAGGCAAAGAAATTAATTTTTTTACCTCTTAGTGCCTCTGCTGCAAGCAGTTCGTAATGTTGCTCCGGTATTGGCTGGCGCATATGATTCATATAAACCAATAATATTATATGGCAATAAAAATAAATAAGTATTGCACAGGTTTCAGGAAATTACTTTAAATTACACACTCTTATTAAAACTAATGAAAAACTTGTTGGAAACAGTCGAAAAATTAAAGAAAGCACAAATAAGAAAAACAATAGACAATCGCATAAAAGAATTTACAGAGCTTGGGAAAAAATCAAGCAGTGAAATTTTTAAGGAGCTTTGTTTTTGTATCTTGACTGCAAATTTTAATGCAGAAAAAAGCATAAAAATCCAGAATGAAATAGGTGAAGGATTTTTAACTCTTTCTGAATCGGAATTAGTAGGGAAATTAACTTATTTAGGTCACAGGTTTCCCAACGCAAGAGCAAAATATATTGTAGAATCTCGGAAATATAAAGATTCTCTGAAGGACCTAATTAATTCTTTCAAAAATGAAAATGAGTTAAGAGACTGGGTAGTCAAAAACATAAAAGGCTTGGGCTACAAAGAGTCAAGCCATTTTCTGAGGAACATAGGGCACAAAAATCTGGCAATTATAGATTTTCACATAATTGATTTGTTGGTTAAATATGGTTTAATTGAAAAACCAAAAACACTGTCTAAAAAAAGATACTTGGAAATTGAAAATTTATTGAAACAAATTGCAGAAAGAGCGAACTTAACTCCTGCAGAACTTGATTTATATTTATGGTATATTGAGACAGGAAAAATATTGAAATGATTATCTCAAATACATTTCCATTAATCTTTCAACTTCCCCCTTATGCGCATGTTCTAAAGCCAGTCCCGCTCTGCAGACAGAACTAATATTACTTAAGTCATCCTTTTTATCAATCTCTTTTCTGAAAACCAAAGGAACTTTAGATCCTTCACTATAGTTACGTAAAGGAGATGTCAGTCCCGTAGGTGGATGTTGTCTGCGGTCTGAAATAATACCTTTGCATAATTCTTCAATATCCACGCTATGCTTTTCTTTGATATGTTCAATAAACTTGTTCCAAACAATATCTTTCATGAAATTTCCTAAATCCGCTCCAGTATATTCTGCAAGAACCCGTTTTACTCGGATAGTTTTTAATCCAATATCACTTTGGTTATCAACGAGAGGCCCATCTATATAGTGTACTTTTTCTTGATTGAATGCTTTTACAAATTTTTCTGTTTCAGAATCACTGTCTTTTATGTTTAATTTCTTTTTTAATTCTTTTTCATATGTTTCTTGGTTTTTCGGCGTTACAAGAAACTGCTTTATGTTTACATCTTCTCCAGAATAAGGATATTTGTACTTATTTCCTCTGTTTAATTTTGTGCCAAGTTCTGCCTCAGCATAAACTGTTAATCCACCTAAAACATAAACTTTGTCAAATAATCTGCAGTCGCCTCCATATTGGGCAAGTAAATATGGAGGATTTACTCCTTCAGAAATTTCTCTGCCGTATGCGATTTCATTTAGAATTTCTATTATACCCACATCTGTTATACTGCCTGTCATATTATTTTAATGCGCTTAAAAATATTTAAGGATAGAAAAAAGGCAGTATAAAAAGATTACTCTATTAATGTTCGCATTTACCCCTACTTTTGTTCGTTAAACATTAAAACCTGAAAAAGCAATATTTATTATGCTGTATCTAATTGGTCTTGGACTGCATAACGAAAAAGACATATCTTTAAGGGGTCTGGAAACTGCAAAAAAAGCAGATAAAGTCTTTATTGAACTTTATACTAATACGCACTGCATCCATTTTAAAAATTTAGAAAAATCAATAGGGAAAAAAATCACTGTTTTAGACAGAAAACAGGTTGAGGAAACTGACATAATCTTAAAATCTGCAAAAAAACAAAAGACAATATTCTTCGTTTCTGGTGATCCTTTGGCGGCAACAACCCATCTGGACTTGGTAATGCAGGCAAGAAAAAACAACATAAAAGTTGAAATAATCCATTCTTCTTCCATATTTTCCGCAATCGGCGAAGCAGGATTATCAATTTACAAATTCGGAAAAACTGTTTCTCTGCCAATCCCGGAAAAAAACTACTGCCCGACATCCCCTTATGACAACATTGAAGACAATTTAAAAATGGGCCTGCACACATTGGTACTTCCCCACCCCGGAATGACTGCAAATGAGGCGTTAAATCTGTTATTGGACCTTGAAAAAAGAAAGAAAAAGAATGTTATCTCTGAAAACAAAAAAATAGTCGTAGCGGCGCATTTAGGCCACAACAGTCTGGTAAAATATGATAAAATACATAATTTATTGAAGCAGGATTTCGGGAATTTGCCTCATTCATTAATCATGCCCGGAAAACTGCACTTTCAGGAAAAAGAGTTTTTAAGTGAATTAAAATGAGTCTGGAACTTGAATTGGGCAAGGAAACCGAGAAATGGCTGAGTAAGATGGAAAAGCTGTACCCGAACATAAACGCGCTGAACAAAAAAGGGGAAGAGCTTGTTGTGAATATAGGCGCGTATATTTCTGATGCCCGTAATTTTTTCAGGGAAAATGACCTGATAAAGGCTTTTGAGGCAGTTGTATGGGCATGGGCAATAGCAGAAATCGGCAAAATGCTTGACGCAGTGGACTACATTGAACCCAATGAAGACGCTGAAAAGAAACCTATTCCGAAACCGCCGGCAAATGCATAAAATCTTCTTTTGATTTCACCAGCCGCATTTGAGAACAGAGCCCGCAAAAGAAAAATATAAAAGTTCTTATACTAAACAACCTAAATTTATTCATGGGCTTTAATCTCCTGCCGAATGAAAAAAAGATTCACAAAACCAAGATGTCAAGAAAAGTGTTTCTGAAATATTACATAACTTCTTTTATTCTGTTTGCATCAGCAGTTTACGCAGCATTTTTTGTTTCATTGGCTTTTATATCAAGCTATGTGCTTGGGGCTTTCCTGCTTCTCGTTTCAGCTGCCCTTTCCCTGTTCGGCGAGTATCGCAGGGGCAGGGAAATAATTTTAATGACAACTGAGAGAATATTAGTGCAGAAATCAGGGCAGAAAGGCAGGGGCTCAAAGGAAATCGAGGCATTTCCACTGGGCAGCATAACAAACATAAGCGTGAACCAGAACCTTAAACAAAGAATTCTGGGCATAGGCGATATTGTTTTCAAACTGTCAATGGAAGAGCACGTCATAACCAGTATAGACAACCCCCACGAAATAGAGAGCGCAATATACAAAATCATAGACCGGGAAAAAGAACTTGGCATGAGAAAATGACCGGCCACCACCACATATTTTCTGCAATTACCGTTTTTTTCTCAAATTTTCAAAAAGCATAGATTTAAAAAACTTACGGTAGTATATAGTTACTTGTAAGTAATTATTAATGGTGATTAATATGGCTAAAAACAGTCTATCAGAAGGAATGGCAGCAACCCCTTTTATCAATATTGATCCTGAACAAGGTTCAGGAAAAACAGAAATAATTGATTTCTCAAGTATGAGTCGTGATGAACTTATAAATAAAGTTTATAGTGATTCAGAGTTTTTTAAACATATAGAGGAGGCACAACTTGCATTATCTGTTCCTTATGATATAGGTATAGCTGATGGCAATATTCTTAAACGTATTGGCAATGATTATAGACTCATACAAAGAAAGCGTTCTATAGGTACGAAGGAAAATAGAAAACCAGCAATAGATTTAGCAAATCTTAGACTAGAAGCTGAAGGATATGATTCTGTTTGGGACAATGTCGTTCCTTACATAGGTATGTTAAACAGGTTAGTTTTGTCTCCGCTTGGAGTGTTCTACAATAAGGTGTCTGGTTCCGGAGATTTAATAATCCCTGAGGTGCCTAAAATAAAAATGCTTGAAGATGGCGGCGTTTCAAAAGAACTTAAAGACAAAGTAGAAACACCATACAGAAAAATAGCAGGAGGCGTTCCTGAAGAGGTTTACGGGGCTATTTACAAAGATGCGTACACAGATATAATTGACAAAATATTCCTTGATAAACTTGATGAGAGGCACACATGGTATTCTCTCATGAAATTAAAAGAATTGAAAAATATAGCGGATTATGATTTGTCCAGTTAAGGGGTGTTAAAATGGCAGGAGAAAATAGTAATAAAATAAATCTGCAGAGATATGCAGAAAAGTTAATAGAAAGTAGGGATGAAGATTCAAAGGGCCTTATACTGTATTTAATGAATCGTGATGAAACCGGGCGTAGCAAACATTTGGCAGAGATTCTTAAAAGTGTAGGTATGCAGGAAACAGGTAAAGTTTACAGACCAGAAGAAGAAACTGGAATTCCTATTGTTGATTTAGGTACAGGTTATCCTACAGAAGAAGAAATGGATGAAATTATAAAGGAAACAGTAGACGGAAAAACAATTTATAGGGAAATAAGACATTCTGATGGAGGTATAACACTCCAGGAAATAAACCAAAAACCAAGTGAAGAAAAAGGAGCAATAAACGAAGTCGTAAAAGAAGCATACATACCTCCACAAGAAACTAAAAACCACTAAAAATCCGGCAAAACCTTTTTATCTTACATCGTCCTAATATTGACTATGGCGTACGGAACTTTCAGCATTTATGATTTTATATTCTATGATATACTGAAGTTTCCCCCTATGACCCCGATTCTTAATGGGGAGCTTCAGCATGATTTTGTATTCGGGCTGTTTGTCCCGTCCCTTATATTAGTTATGTTTTTATATTTCTCCCTTGGGCCTTTGTTCGGTCAGGAGCATGCAGGAATCCGAAAACTGGTTATGCTCGCGGGCTTTATGGTGGCATTGACTCTTGGATGGTACCCGATAATTGCAGGATTGGGAAATCTTCTTTTTGTATTGGTTATGGGCTTCGGACTCCTGTATTTCATACTGCGCAGATTCTTCTCTGAGGAGGCGGAAATATTCATAGGTCGGGGACTCAATAAAGGAGCAGGGCTCTTGGCAGACAAAATCAACCAGGGTGCACCTATAACAATAAGCGGAAAAAATAAAAGGGAGTTGGAATCTGAACTAAGAAAATTAGATGAATTTTATATAAACACCCATGAAATGCTTAGGAGCATAAACGAAGGAAAAATGAAAGAAGTAAAGATAGACCCTAATAGTTTGCTAAACGCCTGTGGGGGATGTATAACAAACGCCAGAGTGCTTATTGAACAGTTACCGTTGAAGGATAGAAAACCAGCAATAAACAAATGTACAACCGGCAGTTTTCAAAAAGAGTTAAAAAACCTTTTTGGTTACAAATAAAATCAACTCCAAACATTTATATCCACTTCTTCCCATAATCTAAATATGTATTTTGATTTTTATTCTCTGCAGAGCAGTGCATTCGGTCAGGTCTTTCTGCCGTTTTTGCTGATATTTACACTTTCATACATCCTTTTTACGCAGGTAAAGCCCTTTGGCGAGAAAAAGGATAACTTTAATCTTATCATTTCAATAATCATAGGTATTTTTGCAGGCATTTATCAGCCGCTCAGCGATTTTCTATGGTCCGGACTGCCTTTTTTCATTGCTCTGGTCATAATATATTTCCTTATTGTTTTGTTACTGGCAGTGATGAAAGGCATAGGAGAAAAAGACTGGCCTCCGATACTGGTAATGCTTGTATCGATAATACTCCTGCTTGGCGCAGTTGGTGTCGGCGAAATAGAAAAATATTTCGGCGTCGGCTCTGAGAATCTGTTATGGGCGTTCGGGCTTGTTGTTTTTGCATTTATACTCTATGGGGCTTATAAATCTGGTTCAGGGGAAACAGATACAACTGGTACAACAAGCGGACAGGGAGCACACAAGTAAAAAACATATATATACTTGTAATAACAAATTATTCATGTGATTGCATGGCATTGACATTTAACACACTTTTGGCAAATTTGAACCAGATGGGCTTTTATGATTTTGTTCTGCCGTGGATGCTTTTCTTGATAATAATTTTCGCAGTTTTACAAAAGACAAAACTACCAACAGACAATCAACAATTCCAGATAGTTATCTCAGTTATACTTGCGTTTTTCATAGTTAATTATGTTCCTTATGGTGTAGGTTTTGGGACATATCTTACAACCCTATTTGGAAGTGCAAGTATCTATATAGCAGGCGGGCTTGTATTATTATTATTTTTAGGAGTTGTGGGGCTTGACGTGTCTGGAAGTATAGGTAAAAATAAAATCGTGCTTGGTATTTTAGTCGCCATTTTAGCTGTTATGGTATTTCTTGGCGCAGGTGGACAAACATTAAACATAAGCGACCAGACAGCAACATTGTTATTCATGGTTGCATTAATGGGTGGGGCTGTACTTCTTTTAGGGAGTAAATCAAGTGCTGAAAAACCAGGAGAACATTAGTTAATTAATCTCCAATTCTTACTATTTTTAAGTTCTAACAGAATTACAACTGATTATCAATTAAATTTCGTGTCATTTACCATCTGAGTATGTCAGCCCTAATAATATATAAATCCCCTCTACCAAAAATAGACTATGGTTACTTTTGATATTTTGTTTGGGAATCTGAGGTATCTTGGATTTTTTGACTTCCTTCTGCCTTGGGCATTATTCTCAGCAATAACATTTGGCATTCTTGCAAAGTCAGAAGCCATAAGTAAAGAGGTTTCTGTCAACGGCACCATTTCCCTTGCAGCGTCTTTCTTTATAATTAATTATACGCCCCTTGGAATGACACTGGGAGCGTTTTTCACTAACCTCTTTGGCGTTGCTGCCTTGATTATGGGCGGGCTTCTTGTTGCCATATTTTTCCTTGGAATGGCGGGCTTGAAGTTTGAGGATATTGCAGGTGGAAACAAAACAGCCATTGGAATTCTTCTGGCTTTTATCGCCCTGATTGTATTTCTAAGCACAGGTGGCTCATGGATAAGGGTAGATGAAACAACATTGGCAACTATGTTCATGATTATAGTAATGGCAATGGCAGTGATGTTTCTTGGCTCAAAAAGCGGAGACTGATTTTCTAATTTCTCAAAGTTCTGTTGGAACTCTGTGAAAAATAAGCTTTTATTGACACATAGTAAATTCCAAGAAAAAACAATTCTACAATATAAGGCCCTTTCCCTCTTCAGTTTCTTCAAGAATCTTGGTTTTTTCTTTTGCCCCCGGTATTTGCTCAGTTTCCCTGAGTTCCTTTGGGATTCCGGGAATTTTAACCAGTTCAGTTCCGGGTTCAGGAAGTTCTTTTGAAACAACTATCTTTCTTACATTGTCAACCAAAGGCGGAACAATGTCCTTGAACGCTTTTTCCAGCCCCGCCACCCTTGGATTAATCTCGCTCAGTTCTGTCTTTATTTCCATTATATCTTTTCTGACAGCATTAATCTCATTAACCCTCTGCTGGTCTGACTTTTTCAGGGATAAGTTCAGTTTTCCCATTTCATTGCTCAGGTTGTTTAATCTGTTTTGCAGGTTTTCAATAGCGCCTTTAAGCTCTACCAGCCGCTCCTCAACTATAGATTCTACGATTTCTTCAACTTCCTCATCGGTTAACACTTCCCTGCTATACTCTTCCTCGGGATAAACCTGTTCAATGGCTTCAAGTTCAGGCAGCGGCTCTGGCTCAGGCGGCTCTGTCAAGTCCTCGCCAAACAGCTCCTCTTCCTGCATAGGGCTCTCGCTTCCTCCCCCTACATTGTTTTTTATCGCGTTGTTCAGCGCCACGTCAATATTCTTAAATGAATACCCGCTTTCCCTGAGTGTCTTGATTATATCAGCTTCGGAAAATTCCTTGGAAACCAAATCATTTATCAGTTCTGCAGGGACTTCCCCGCATTCAGCGTTTTCTTCTTTGCCTTTTTTCATCAAACCAAACAGTTTCATTTAACCATCTCTTCAACCTCTTTTTTTGTCACATACTTTGTTGTAATAGGCATTATAAGATTAATATATTCCTGTATTTCCCTCAACTCCCGCGCAGTGACCGTTTTTTTGAGTTCTTTTTTAAAATTTATCATGTCAACGCCTATATTTGCTATCCTGTCCCGCGCTTCCTTTAACTCAACCCTGACATTTTCCAGTTCTTTGTTTACTCCCTTGTTTTCTTCTATAAGTGTTTTTTCTATGCTGTCGGTTCGTCTGTCAAGATTCCTGACCCTTTCTTCTGCAACACGGATTCGTCTTGTGTTGTCATTAACTCTCATTACAAGCTCATTCATTATAGCATTTATGTCTCTTGAACCATGACCGAGTTCCATAGAACAACCTCTGGCTGATAGCACTGCTGCTGGCGCATATAACAAGAGCAACAACAACGCCTTACTATATATTTAAGTCTAAGTGTAATATATATACTTTAGAATACTCCGGGGTTGAAATGGATATATGCGGTTATGAATACATAAGGGATGGGCATGTTCTCAAGATTAACTGCCTGAACTGCATCTATGGTTCAAGTATAGAGGATTTCCCTGTCTGCATGGCAAGGACAATAGACAAAATAATGGAAGTAAAAAGAGTTGAAACCATAATCCTGTCCCAGACAAGGGATTCTGAATACAACTATGACCAAACTAAACTGCTCGTTGAAATTGCGGACGCTATAGTCACAATCCTGAAAAAACAAAGACTTCTTGCTGTGCAAAATCTCGGAACCTCTGGCTGTGAAAGGCATATACCCGAAAGGTCGGCTTTTTTAAGGAAAGTTGTTGCAGTTGACTTAAGGCAGGACCCGATTGGCGCCTATGTGGAGATTGCGCGGGAAATACGGCATGTAAAGGAAAGAATGAAGCGCT
>DAOVKX010000036.1 GCA_030631505.1 Candidatus Nanohaloarchaea archaeon | reverse complement strand
GTTTTTGAAATATTTTTGTCATGCTCTTCCAGAATTGCAATGTCAGAATTGTTTTCTATAATTATCACACCCCTTGTTTAGAATATTGGTATAGCAGGTTATATATTTTTTGAGGCGCTGTTTAGCCAGATAACCCATATAATCAGCACCAGTGCCATTAGGCCCCACTGCCACAGGAACGAATGCAGCAGTGTAAAAAAATAAAGCCCGTATTTCCCTGCCATGTAAACTGTTGTGAACATGCGGACTATATTGCCTATGAACAGGATGCAGAGTCCCGCCAAAACACCTTTCAGCTTTTTTTCAAGCCCGACTTTTCTGACAGCGAAAACCAGACCAGAGATTGCCAGCATGGATTTCCATCCTATGCAGTCTCTTGATACTTCCAGGTTCAGTAGTCCTGTAGGGGTTTTAAGGAAGAAAGAGATGTTGCTCCTGACAAAATCTATGCCTGTCAGGCCCAGAAGTTTTTCCAGAATGTCTGCATTCAACATCTGAAGGGGGTGTGAGTTCAGGTTTAACCAGAGTATCAGATGCAATGGGATGGCAAGGGCAGAGAACCTGGCCAGAAATATAAAGATTCCCCACAATTTCCTTTGTTTTTTTGTGAAATGTTTTGTGGCTTTTTTTTCGAACGTGTCCCATTTTTTATATATTTTCCAGACTGCTGTTTTTTTATGCTGTTTCGGCATGGAGAGAACACCTTATGATGCCACATACATCTTCTGGCCGCAGCAACTTGGCGGTTCTGCCACTTTTTCTGGAGTTTTGTGCCTTGTGTTTTTTTCTTTTCCACAGGATTTGCATTTGAATTTAACCATAGAAATATTTGGGTCTGTTGGTTTATATATGGTTTTGTTTTTTACAGAAAGAAAATTACCCTATATATTCAGCGTTGGTTATGGTTTTTATGCCATTTGCTTTTTCTTTGCCTAATTTTTCGATTTTTTGCAGTTCGGTTTCGCCCGCGTTTACGAAATTTTTAATCGTTTTGAATTCTTTTAAAATCCGCCTGCTTAATTTGCTGTTTACGTTTGGAAAGCCGGCTATTATGTACTCCTGCATTTCGCTTAGTTTTTTGGGCCTTTTTGCGCATCTTATCTGGATTTCCCGTTTTTCGTCGAGCTGCTCTCTTCTGGCAAGGGCTGTCAGCATTGTTGCTGTTTCCTCAACATTTTTTGTCCAGAGTATAGGAATTCTGAAATCAATTGTTATTGACGTTAAAGCGCCCCTGATTGCGTTAGGATGTATGTTTCTTTTTGTGTACAGGTCGTCTCCTTCAATTATCAGAACGGGCCTTTCGAAACTTTCAGAGAGTTCAGACATCTGCCTGAAAAGGCGGCCGTCTATCATTGACTGGAGAAAATCCTTGACTGTTTTTCGCTCTATCCCTACCCTGTCGCTTATTATGTAATCGCCGACTTTCAGCTGTTTTTCCCGGACTTCCACGTTTCGGTTCTTAAGTTTCTGTATCAAACTGTTTTCCCTATGGTCTGTGTATATGACCAGCTTTTCATTTTTGCTTTTGTACTTGTCCAAGGACTCCTGTGCTTTTACATTTGCTTTGGAGTTGTTCAATGCATTTTTCATTTCATGCAGGACTTTTTTCATTTTTCTTTCCTTATGGTGCGCGCTCCAGTAATAACTTTCGTCTATTGTCTTTTTTGTCATTAATATTATTACTTTCCCGGGTTTTTTTCTTGCGGTTCTTCCTCTTCTCTGGATTGTCCTGATTTCCGAAGGTATTGGTTCATAGAACAGAACCAAGTCCAGTTCAGGGATGTCCAGACCTTCTTCCCCGACAGAAGTTGCAACGAGAACATTATATATACCTTCCCTGAATTTATCCAGTACTTCCAGCTGTTCTTTTTGCGAGAACCCTTTTCTCTGCCCTATGAATTTTACTGCGTTTAATTCAGGCGCGTTTTTTGTTATTTTTGAATAAATATTGTTTACTGTGTCGATGTACTGAGTGAATATGATTGCCTTTTTGCCGTCTTTCAAGTCCTTTTTGAGGATTTCAATGATTTCGTCCAGTTTCGGGTGTTCAACTCCGTCAATGTGGAGTTTTAATGTTTTTTCAATGACATCTTTCATTTCCTTGTCGTTGATTATTACCTTGGATGATTTTGTCTGTTCGCTTTGCAGTTTGTTTAAATACTTGTGCAACTGCGAGATTCCCTGCGTCTGCAAAAGCGATAACGCATGTTTCAGCTTTATCAGCGCTGCGGTATCGAGAAGCGCAGGGAAAAAGAACGGATTCCTGTTCTGGGATAGTTTAGCGCTCAGTTCTTTCTGAATCCTCAGCAGTACGCCTTTCCCGACTTTTGATGACATTATGAAATTATTTTTCAGGAGATATTGCGACCTTTTTTCTATCAGGTTTTCAAGGTGATTTGAGATGTTAATGAAGGTTGGCGGGAGTTCAACCTTTACCCAGCTTATTTTTGTTGGCTGGACGTATGGCTTTACGTCTTCGTCTTCATCGCCGCGTATTTCAACATTTTCTATGAAGAGGTTGCCGCATATTCTCCCTATTTTTTCCTTTGTTCCGCCAGGCGATGCAGTCAGGCCAAGAATTAATGGCAGTTCTGACTGTTTCATATATTCTCTTGCTATTGTTGTGTAGGCATAGTTTCCTGTTGTCCTGTGGGATTCATCAACCAGCAAAAAAGAATAATTTTCCAGTGAAACCCTTTTTTTCATTAAATCATTCTGCACGACCTGAGGCGTTGCGAATACAACTTTGGCGTCATGCCACTCCTTTTTCCTTTTAGGCGCGGGAATTTTCCCTGTGAGTGTTTTTAACTCATCCGGATGAAGATTCAGCATTTTTTCAAAACTCTTTTTGTGCTGTTCAACAAGCGGCTTGGTCGGGGCAAGAATCAGCACTTTGCTGTCCGGGTATTTTTCAAGCCTGTCTGCTGCGACACCAACTCCGATGATTGTTTTTCCAATGCCTGTCGGCAGAACGACCAGCGTGTTTTTTCTGCCCGCGCTTTTTATTATTGCTTCCTGATATGCTCTTTTTTCTACTATATCCTTTCTTATTAGCTTATGCTCAAAAAACCCAGAACTCATTTTTTATAATTAGGGTTGGAGATTTATAAAATACTTTGGATATTATGTTGGCATAGGCATTTATAATGCAGTTACTACCACTAATTTTATGGTTCAAAAAAACACAACATACATCATAACTTTTTTGACTTTGTTTGGCATAGTTTTTATTAGCGGTTGTGTGGGTAGCTCTGGAGGTATTAATGCAGAATTGCCGGATAATTTGATTGTAGCTTCTTTGTGTGATGTTACAGATGAGGAATCATTTATAAATGCCTGTTATACTGCTAAGGCAATGCAGAACAGTAGCTATTGTGAAAGAACTTCTTCTCCTGATTCCTGTTATCTCGAAACTGTTGAATATAAAAAAGACGCTTCATTATGCGAGAAATTCTGGCCTGTTGGAAACTGTACAGAAAGTGAATATTCATACAGTGATAACATGTATTGCTATCAACAACAAGGTCTGAGGGAGGGGTGTTATTCGGCATTGGCTATAGATACCAATAATATTAATTTATGTGGAAAAATAGAAAATCACATTTCAAATACTGCCTGCAGGGCAGGAGTAAGAAAAGATGAAAGTATCTGTGAGGAGGAAAATGAGCATAGAGCGCGAGATATATGTTATTTGGCAGTAGCTTTAGTTAAAAAAGATCTTTCAATATGTGACAATATACATGAGAAGTGGTCATTTGCACCAATTAATAAAGATGTCTGTTATGATTCAGTTATTGCTGCAAAAGGAGACTTGATTTATTGTGAGGAAAGAAGCTATGATTCTGATTTTAAAAGAGAGCGGTGTTACAAAGGAATTTTTGAAAGTATAATTAAAGAAGCAATAATGAAGAATTCAGCAAGTGTATGTGAAAGAATAAAGGATCAAAAAATAGATAATCATACTGTTGATTTATGTTACAGAGTTTTTGAAGGCGCTGATTATTATGCTACTTTCTGTATGGATTATAGGAGTGCATGTTATCATAATCTTGCTATTCTAAATAAAAATCCTTCTCTTTGCAGTAAAATAGTTAGTGAAGGCGAGTATGCTTATGAAGAATGGAACTGCTATGAAACTGTGGCGATACTTAAACAAGACAAATCTATTTGCGATAAGATTCCAACAGATTCAAGCAAGAGTAAGAAAAGCAGAGCATATTGTTATAGAAACGTAGCGATTTCAAAAGAAGATTCATCTATTTGCGATAGTATAGATGTGAAATATGCTCATCCAAAATACGAGTGCTATTCT
The DNA here is from genome assembly GCA_030631505.1 of Candidatus Nanohaloarchaea archaeon. Lineage (GTDB taxonomy): Archaea > EX4484-52 > EX4484-52 > EX4484-52 > DAOVKX01 > DAOVKX01. The sequence continues at coordinate 5,702 of DAOVKX010000036.1, read as the reverse complement.
ATAATTGGTAAAAAGACAGGAAACACTTCGCTATGTAAGAAAATAGAAAAAAAGATGGAGGAATATGGAAGTGAACACCCACTTTATAGCAAGTTTAAATCATTAAATGAAGAGTGTCTTTCTAAAAATCCAGATGAATGAGGTATTAAGAAATCACCAAAAGATTGTTTTTTCGCAATAGCCTATTCAAGTAACTTATGCTCAAGAAACCTAGGACTCATTTTATAATTGTGAAAGGAGATTTATAAAACCTACAGCATAAAATAAACTTATGATTACTTACTTCAAACGGTCATTGAATGATGAAGGGATGAGAAAGCTGGACAAGTTTGAGCCGGGTTGTTGGATAAATGTGGTCAACCCAACAGACAAGGAGATAAAGTATCTTGCTCAAAAGTTTGAGCTGGACGAGCAGAATTTAATTTCTGGAATAGACCCGCATGAAATCCCCCGGCTGGACCTTGTTGAAAAAGATGCTTACATATTTGTGAATACTGTTTCATCTGATTTTCGCGAACTGCCGACATATCTTATAACGATAACAGACAAATTCATCCTGACGCTGTCAAAACATACGCCTGGTTTTCTTGATGATATAATTGAAAACCGCATTGAATTTATAACGACGCAGAAACTGAAATGCCTGATAAAACTGCTTTCTATGATAGACAAGGGATTTGACAGGGCGACCATAAACATTGTAAAGCAGGTCAGGTCAAAAAAATCCATAATGAGCAAACTGAAAGAAAAAGAAGTTAATGCTTTGCTTGAATATGAAGATCTCCTAAACAATCTTGTGTCTTCATACTACCACATGAACCTGCTTTATGAGAAAATCATACAGAAAATGAGATTTTTTGAAGATGACAGGGAAATTCTTGATGACCTTATAGTTGAAGCAAACGAGGGCTTTAACCTGTGCAAATCATCGCTTAAAACAATATCAAACATCAGAAATTACTATATGGTTCTTTTGTCCAACAAACTGAACAGAATAATTACTATTCTTACAATATTCACGATTTTCATAAGCATTCCCGCGGCAATTTCAGGAATCTATGGGATGAATATTAAACTGCCTTTCCAGGAAAATGCCTTTGCATTCAGGTATGTGCTTTTTTTAATGGGAGCACTCTGGATAGTTTTCATTTTGTACCTGAAGAAGAAGGACGTGATTTAGTTTTATTAAAAATAAAAGCCCATAATTAACATAATTAAGTGATATTTATGACACAAATTTGCATTTTTGGGGATAGCATCACATGGGGGGCAGGTTTGCCTTTTCGCGCGGGCTGGGCGAATCTGTTAAGAAATCACTTAGAATGTAAAACCAAAGGCGTTATGGAATTATATGATTTGGGGATTGACAGGGACACAAGCAGAGACATATTAGCCCGGTTTGATGTTGAAGCTAAAGCAAGAAATCCCAGCATTATTATCTTTGCTATTGGAATCAATGATTCCTGCTACAGAAAAACAAAAGACAAGCCGCTGGTTTCAATTGATGAGTTTGAAAAGAATTTGCTGAAATTAATTAAAAAAGCAAGGAAATTTACCGATAAAATAATATTTGTAGGGCTTGCAAAAGGAAGCGACCAAGAAACCAAACCTCTGCTTAGAAGCACAACGGGAAAATGCTACGATAAAGGAAATGTTAAAATTTACAATTCAGTTATTGGAAAAGTCTCTAAAAAGGAAAATCTCTTGTTTATTGATATTTTCAATAAATTAACTGATGAAGATTTTGATGACGGACTTCATCCAAATATAGGTGGGCACATTAAGATTTTTGAAGAGGTAAGACGAAATCTTGATAAGGTTCTCAATTAAAATCAGAGTATGAAATTGAGAATGATGATTTGATACTGCGCTAATATTGTATGCAACTATTTAGACCTAACAAATTATGGGAAAATTTATAACGTTTGTTAAATACTTCTTATTATGGCAAAAATTCTTGATACAAAACAACAAAACGGTTTCTGCATTCGCTGTAAAAAACCAATCAAGTTTGATTTATTACTTCCTTATTGCAAAAAATGTTATATTATCTGGAACAAATATGCAAATAAAGAGTATAAGGAGAAATATTGCCATATATGCGGCAGGTCCAGTAAATCTACGTTAAATAAACCTGTTTGTCATCCGTGCTATAAAAAGAACAAAAAATTATTTAACTGATATAAAATTGAGAAGGATGATTTGATATTGTGCTAATAGAGTATGTAATTATTTGGACAGAATAGATTACAGGAAACTTTATAACGTTTGTTAAACACTTTTTATTATGGCAAAATTTTTGAATACTCGAAAAACAGTGGCTGCAATTGAGGATTTAATAAAGAATGCAGGAGAAAAACTTGTTCTTATTTCTCCTTATCTCAAATTATCTAAGGATTTTAAGGAATTATTAACCTATAGAAATAGTAAAGATAAAATTACAACTATAATATTCGGCAAACAAGAGTTAAAACCTGACGAAATGAAATTCCTTGAAAGTTTACGATTTGTAATTTTAAAATTCAATGAAGCTCTTCATGCAAAATGCTATGTTAATAACAAGCAAATGATAATTACTTCTATGAATCTCTATGAATTCTCTATGGCTAATAACAAGGAAATGGGAGTGCTTATTGATTTAGATGAACCAAATGATAAATCACTCTATGATGGAGCATACAAAGAAATTGATTATATTGACAGCATAAGTGAAAAATTTAAATTTAATATACATCACACAACGGATAAGATTAAAACATTCCAAAAAACTGGTAGGAGACTTAGCAGAAAAGGTTTTTGCATTAGATGTGGGAACGAAATAAAATTAAATCCCGAAGTTCCTTACTGTAAAGATTGCTATAAAAAATGGAAAGAATATAAAGTTAAAAACTATGTAGAAAAAAAAGGAGTTTGCCATATTTGTGGAGAATCTAATAAATCAACCTTGTTGCACCCTGCATGTTATTCTTGTTATAAAAAATACAAAAATATTTTAACTTTTCCATTACAGGTTTAATTGTTTTCTTTTTTCTTTTCTTCAAATCCATTCTTTTTATAGAATTCAATTGCGTTTTTGACAATTACGTTAAACAAACCTATTTCAAATCAATTCCGCCCGCTCTTGTGTTCCCATGATTTCCTTTTGCTTTGTCAAGGGGGAATCTTTTTTCATATTCTTCCAGAACATCATCTATGGCCTTTTTTGAATCGACATTGCATAGATAGGCAATCTTTAGTATCAGGTACAGCATATCCCCGACAAAGTTTTCCACTTCGTCCTTGTTTTCCTTAATCAGTTCCTGCTGTTTTTCTGTGTCAACCCATTTGATTATTGACCACATCTCGCCGATTTCCTCGCTCATATTAAGAAGAAGGTCCTTTATGCACGAAGGGTCGCTCCAATCCCGCGCATCATTGAATTTTTTGATTTTTTCCTGTGTTTTTAGCATAGTCTATTATATGCAGCTTGATGTTTAAATTGCTGTTACTTACTCTCGTTTGCTTGAGGTTAGGTATTTAAAGTTTTATTTTATATTATTTTTATGACTGATAACTTAGTTGAAGAAAAACCTATAGAAGAACCATTTAGAGATTCCGGTTGGACAGCAGATTTCTCAAAATTTAGGGAGAAAGTTGAAGCCTTGTATGGGGATTTAAATAAATTTGCAAAGGAATCTCCTGATGTGTATGCGCACCAAGTCTTATCACATGGATTTATGGAATATTCCGGAGTAAGTAATCTGACTGCGAAGATAAAGAAACAAATAATAAAAGAAAAGATAGAAAATGGGAACGAAGAATATAAAGCATATGAAGACTTTCTTGAAAAGGAAGATTTGCCGGGGGAATTACAGTCTAAAGCTTATAGAGAAAATGAGCAGAGATTCTTAGAACTTCAAAAGCAAGAATATCTGACTTGGGCAAGAAAAAATAATTTACCAAAAAATTTGCTTGAAATGGGTTGGAAAGAATATCTTAATGATTAAATGTTTGATTGCTCTATGATTTTTTAATCTTGTTATACTCATACAACATTAAATTTGTTTTCGGCTAATGTAAGGGTGCGCGCTTAACTCATTATTTAAATCCAATCCTGAGAAAAATTCTATTAAATTTTTATCCTCTCTCACTTTTTTCAGAGCATCAAATTCATTGAGGGCGTAAACATGTATTTTGGGCGTTCCAGCAAACATAGGCCGTATTTTGTATTCTTTTTTGAATTCCTCAAGCCCTTTATTGAACTTTCCTTTTAATTTCCTGTCCAGCAACTTCAGGGTTATAGGTTCAAGAATTTGGGCAAATAAGCCCCCTTCAGAATACTCAAAAAAGGGAGCATTTTCATTTACAAGTTCTGTTCCTTCTATAACATACAATTGTTTTTCTGTTCCCATATTAAAAACATACTTGGAAAACTTTAAATTTCTTAAAGAATTAAATTTAACTGATTATATGGAAGAAAAACATTTAAGAGAGACTTTCAGAGATGATGGAAAGAAAATCAGCCCTAAGATTCTTTCCGGGTTGAAGAATTTTATAATAGATATTGATGGTGTTGTTTCTGAAGACATACCTAATGAAGAGCCGGAACGAATGGCAACTGCTTCTGAAATTCCCGGGGCTAAAGAGCAGATAAACAAATGGTTTGATGAAGGGCATATAATAACCTTCTTTACATCCAGAAGTGAGAATCTGAGAGAACTAACAGAGAAATGGCTTAAAGGGCATGGGTTTAAATACCACAACGTAATATTTGGCAAACCCCGAGGAGGGAGTTATCATTATATTGATGATAGAGACATAAAAGCAACAAGGTTTAAAGGCAAATTTGGGAAATTAGTGCATAAGAACAAGATGATTCAGGTTTTTGAATAATTCGTTCTTTATTCCTCTTTTATCGCAATCGGGCTTCCGCCTGCGTGCCAGCTCATTTTTGGCCGTATTCTTAATGAATAAAGCCGTTCCGAGTTGTCGTCGAGAATTATTGCCGCGCCTTTGACTCTCGGCAGGGCGTCTATGTATTCGTGCAGGTCGTATTTGAGGTATGTCTGCATTATGTTTTTTAAAGAATCAACATCCTGTTTTGAGGTCAGCCGGTGCGATATTACCAAATCGCATTGCGAGAGGGCGTCAGGATGAAGCTTATTAGGCCTTTGCGTTGCCAGGACCAGCGATACGCCGGGCTCTCTTCCGATTTTAACCCACTGCAGCAGCGGGCCGGAAGCTGCTGTTTTCCCTTCTGAAGGAAGAAACTGGTGGGCTTCATCTATCAGCATCCATGTTATGGGCATGATACTTTTTGCCCCGCCTTCAATGACTTCAATTTCCTCAAGGCGCCTTGCTTTCATTCGCTCTTCAAGAATTTTTCTTGCCAGCAGACCGACCACCAGAGTTTTTACACTCCAGCCAGAAGCCATCTGGCTGTACAGACTTACATCAATTACTGTCAAGGCCCCGGGTTTTACAATATCTTTTATTGTTGAGCCCTCTGCGCTGAAAATGCCCCAGTCTTCAGCCATTCTGAATCTGCCGGCAAGGGATTCCTTTACAACTTCCGGGGCTTTTTCATTTTTTATTGATTCAACTATGTCATTTATTGAGTATTCACTGCCGCCTTTTTTGAGTTTCTTTATAACTCTCCAGAGAAGTACTCCTGTTTCAGTGTCCAGCTCTATGCTGAAACTCAGTGCCCAGTCTTCCAGAGT
>DAOVKX010000010.1 GCA_030631505.1 Candidatus Nanohaloarchaea archaeon | reverse complement strand
CAAGCGGTTCTTCGCTTCTAACTTTGATGTTTAATGATTCAATCATATTGTCCTCTGCTTCAACGCTCAGGGAATTTTTCGCGCCTTGTGTAAGGTACAAGTTAACAGGACATGATACTTTTATTTTCCGGAATGGCTCAAGAGTTGGCGTTTCCAGGACAACATTACCTGAGCCATGCTCGCAATTTATTGAAACAGGAGCCCATGTTAAACTATAAGATAATACTGAGGTGAGAACGCTCATTGAATAAATTACTGCAAGAAATACTGTAAAAACAAAAAAGACAAATGCAAGGTTTCTTTTTCTGAATATCATAGCCAGTCCCGCCAGAATTAAACCAACGGGCCAGAAGGCGCTAATTTCCTGAAATAATGAAAAGTTCAAGATTCCAAAATTATTAAGCAAAAATAAAAGTCCTATGACTATAAAGAAAGTTCCTAACACTACAGAACCTTTTCTGTTTTTCATTGTTACCCTTTGCGCCTTAACATTAATATGCCTATGCTAATAATAAAGAACGGCCAGACATACTTAAAACTCATCCAGTCAACAAAATTATTAATCAAAAAGTACAGTCCAAGCAAAACAAAGATTACGCCAAGCATGCGCGCTCCATCTTCGTCCTGTTTTTTGTCTGTCTTTTCTTTAACAATTTTTTCTATTCTGGGGCTCTCGCCTTTTTGAGCGGGGTTTTCAGGGATAACCAGCCAGGCAACCAAATATGCAAGAAAGCCCCCGCCTGAAAAAACCATTATCAACGCGGCTATCCGTATTAGAGCGGGGTCAACATCAAAGTACTCTGCAATTCCCCCACAAACACCTGCAACAACCCTGTCATCTTTTGACCTGTACAATCTTTTCTTTGACATAAACCCACCAAGCAATTTTCACTTTTAAGTTATTATTGTTGTTCTGATTTTTAAATTTGTGAGAGTTATTTTTAAAGAAATAAGTGAAATAATATAGCATGAAACAGCCAAAAGGTTTTGAAAGATTCCCTTTGTGGATTGTGTTGGTTTCTAATTTAGTTTCATGGTCTGTGTATTTCTCAGGATTTTACCTGCTTTATCTTATAACTCCTGCGCTGTCGTTATTGCTTTTTGTCTATGTTATCTATCTTGAACTGTCTGTATACAGGGAGGGGTGCGTGAACTGTTATTATTACGGGAAACGCTGCGCGTTCGGCAGAGGAAAAATCGCGAAGATATTTTTCAAAAAAGGAGAGCCGAAAAAGTTCACTGAGAAAGAAGTTAGCATGAAAGATTTTTTACCGTCCTCCCTGCCGGCTATCGCAACCTTATTTGCAGGAATTTACCTGCTTTACCAGAGCTTTAACTGGCTTGTTCTTGGATTAACTGTCTGGCCAATAATCGTAATGTTTCTTGGCAACCCGATTATTTATGGTAAGCTGGCTTGTCCTAACTGCAAACAGAGTTATATTGGCTGTCCTGTATGCGAGATGTTTAAGAAAAGGGCGATGAAAGGGAAGAAATAAAGCAAACTTTAGAAAAGTTTAAGGGAAAAACACTGATAATTTATTTAAACAACCTAATTACAAGTATTTAATATGAAACGATTATTATTAACTATTTTTATTACGTTTCTTTTGTCTATTCAAATAGCTTCAGCAGCAGAGCTAACAATTTCCACTGATAAAACAGAATATTTTGTCGGAGAGACTGTTTCTATTTCATCAACTCTTAGTCCAGTAGAAAATGAAACCATATCTAATGCTACTATTACTATTACAATAGAACAAGAGAGTAGTTTTATAGTGGATAGTATTAATGCAGGAACATCTGCCTCTTATGAATGGGTAACAGACAGAACAGGTAGCATTGATATAAAAGCAGATGCTGCATGGGACAATGAAAGTACAAGTACACAAACCTCTATCTCTGTTAATGTTAAAGCTCTTAATGCTGTGCTCACAGGAATAGGGGATCAATACTACCCAGCAGAATATCCTGAAGCAAGAATAACTGTTACTGATGAAAATGGAAACGTTGTAACAGATGCAAGTATTACTGCTTATTTGCTACATAATGAAGAGAGCATGAAATACATACATTTCTCATACTCAGCTTTATGTGATTGCTACAAAGGTTGGATTTGGATAGAAGAAGGATATCAGGGAACCTATACTCTAAATATTTCCATAAGCAAGACAGATTATGACTCTGTTTCACTGACAAAGAGTTTTGAAGTTACAAAACCATCTTTGGTGTTGTCGCTCTCAACTGACAAAAGCTCTTATTATCCTGATGAAAAGATATTAATAACAATAAACGCAGAAGATGAACATGGAAATCCTGTTGATGCATATCTATCAGGAGAGATAAGAGATGAAAATGGATTCCTGGTAGAAAACCTCTATCCCTGGAAAGACGGTGATGTTTACAAAGAAGATTATTATGTTCGTCTAGAGGATGTAGGAAAAACAGTCACTATTACTGTAAACGGAGAATGGAAGGAACAAGAAGATAGTAAATCTGTTACAGTAGAACTCTCCCCAATTGGTTTGATGGTAGAGGTCTTTTTGGATAGCACAACACTAAAGCCAGGTGACTATCTTACAGGAAAGATAGAGGTTAAAGACAAGGAAGGGAATATAATCTCAGATGCATGGGTTGATGCAACTCTCTATGACCCTAATAGAGTTCATGCTTTTTATCTTTCAACTGATTATAATGATGGTTATTATGTTCTAGAAAAGAAGAAAATTGATGAATGGCAGATGGCAGGTGAATATACACTAAAAGTAAAGGTTGAGAAATCAGGAGATAAAAAAGAAATTGAAAAAACAATTAAAATAGAGAAAAATGAATTAGGAGTTAAAGTTGAGCTTGATAAAGCATCATACAAGCCAGGAGACAGAATTTATTTAAAAATCCTTGTAACAGACCCACAAGGAAATGTTGTGCAGGATGCATGGGTTTCAGGAGAAATATTCCCGCTCACAACAGAAACCAGGCAACCAGAAGAATGGCATGAATCACCACAAATTTGCAGAATGTATATATCACCAGAAGGGCCTGTATATTATCAAGGGGAATTTATACAGAAATATTTTGTTGATGAAGTTTACATAAATGACTGGTGTCCTATTGATACATATGTTCTAAGACTAAAGGTTGGAAAGGGCGGTTATGAGGATGTGGAGATAGAAGAGGAATTTGAAGTTGTGTTAATGAAACTTTTAATGGAAACAGGAACAAAGATTGTTTCAGAAGAATATTCAGCTAAAATAAATGTCTATGCAGAACTAAGAGATGAAAACGGTAAGATAGTTAGGGACGTTAAGGTAAGGGGATATCTGCATCCAACAGAGGAGAAAGGTTGTATAAAGAGGGTTGATCTACATTTTGATGACAGGACAGGTAGACATACAACAACCCTATATATTAACAAAGATGAATGCCCTGAGGGAAAATATAATTTAGAGCTAGAAGCAAAACACCCATCTTACTCCCCTGTTAACACAACACACATAATTGAAATAAAATATAAAGAAGGATATGAATACAGGGATCTAACACCTATTGTGGTCCGTGCGCCTGTTTGTAGAGTTGTTTCTTGTGGCCCGGACTGTTTCCAGAAAATATGTGAGCGAGAAAATCCATGCACAATAACAATTGACAAAGATTGCATGGTTGAATGTAGGAAGTTACTAGAAGAAGGGTTGAATGCAGAAGCTGTTAGCAAATGTGTTAAGGGTTGTGAAAGACAAGAGTGTGCTCCAGGAGGAAGTTCTGAACAGGAAATGATGAAGAAATTAGAAGAAATACATAAAGAGGTAAGAGAAACAAAGGAAAAAGTAGGTGTAGTACAGAGGATGATAAACTCAATATGGAATTTCTTAAGGTCTATATTTAACATGCCACCAATAACAGAAGAGGGAATTATAGCTGAAACACCAGAGGTTATTGAAGAGGAACCCACTAATGAAACTATTGTAGAGACACCTGTTAATGTCACAACAGAAACTTAATTAGAATATTTATTCATTGGGCAAACAAAGCATTTTTTTCTTATATAAAAGGATTACAGCAAACTTTTAGGAAATTGACAAAATTCTTAAACGAAACATTTATAATGTTTTATTATATATTATAATATATTGTTATAAGGTGGTTATATGGTGCAGGCTATTGTAAATTTAGGAGAGCGAGAAGACAGGGTATTGACTATTGTAAAGGGCAAGTACGGGCTTAATAATAAGTCTGAAGCTGTAAATTTTGTTATAAGCAAGTTTGAAGAGGATAATCTTGAGCCGCAACTAAGGCCTGAATTTATTAAAAAACTTCAAAAGATAAAGAAACAGAAAGGAATGCATTTCAAGAGTGTTAAAGAGTTAAGGGAGCATATAGAAAATGCGTGAATTTGAAATTAAACTTGGATTATGCAAAAAACTGCTTAAATTATCGAAGAAAGATAAAAATGCTTATGAAGCAATTATGAAAAAAATTAATGAAATAATTAATTCTTATGATGTAGAATATTATAAAAATTTGAGACATAATATGAAAGACTCTAAAAGAGTTCATATTAGTCATTTCGTTTTAGTTTTTAGTTATGATAAATTAAGAGATTTTGTTTCTTTTGAGGATTATGATCATCATGACAATATCTATAAGTAAAGTAAAAATAATAACTGAAGAAGCGATAACTTAAAAATTAAACTTTAAATTTCTTAGTTTTGTGAGACATAAGAACTTTTTATTAGTAAAATTCTTCAAGTTCTATCATCTGATTTTTTAGTTCTCAAGCAACAGGTGTAAGTCATATTTTTTTATCAGTTTCTCGTCTTCAGGGCTTTGCGATGGGATCTTAGCTTTCTCATAATGTCCGCACATTTCCATAGCTATAGTATTGCCGCCAATGGCTTTTTTAAGGTTTTCTAGTTCAGATAAATTACTTTTATTATTGGTTACGATTTCATCAAAGATTAAAACAGAAAAAACAATGTCGTCTGTTTCGGGTTCTTTTTCAGGTTCAACGAAAATATGTAAATATGTGTTCTCTTCTTTGTTCTTAAGCTCTATATAATGACCAACCAACCCATAGACTCCTGTGTTCTCTGTGTAAACTAATGTCGAATCGTTACAATGTTGAATTTCCTTTTCATCTGACAAAGCTTTACCTAATGTAGGTAAACTAAGGTCTTTATCTATCATCAAATCACCAGTTATAGTTATTAAGTTCAAAAATCTTTTTATTTCTTAGTTTTGTGAGACTTTTGAACTGGGGGTTAGTAAAACTCATACTCTGGTTTTTTAGATTGTCTTATTATACATCTAATTACAAAAGGTTGAATTTCAGAGCAGTGGCTTACAAGAGCAGTTAATGTTTTTTTGGTTTCCTTGTCATATTTCCTGTATTTCAAATGACGCCCATGTGTCTGTTTCACAAGAATAAATCCGTTACTTTCAAGTATTCTTTTTATTTTATCCCGTCGCAATGGTCGTATTTTTCCCTGCATAATTATCAACGCCTGCTAATTTTAATATATCTATAGGGATGTTCTTTATACCCACCTTCAACTCTATTGTTGTATCAATCTTTGGTTTTTGTGTATATGGGTCTGCCATATAGTCATGTATCATAGCAATCAAACTATCTGTAGCATCTTTTTCTGTTTCCCCCTGCGCGCAAACATCTATTAACGGGGTCGTAGCAATAAACCATTCATTCTCTTTAAAGGTTATAATCGGAAAGGGTATAGAACAGGAAGACTCCAATCGTTCTTTAAGTATGTTTTTTATAGGAGTGGGTATGCTTTCAAACTCCTTTGTATGTTCAAGATTTTTTATAAAACTCTCTTTTTTCATATTGTTCACCAATCAATTACACTTTATAGACTATATAATTTAAATTGTAATCAGAATATATAAAAATTAAACTTTAAATTTCTTAGTTTTGTGAGACTTGTGAACTTCTTACCACCAAAATTCTCTAGGCAGAAAGATGTTGGTTTTTTGTTTCACTCTCAAGTTACAAAAAATTTTAGGGTTGGTTTTTTGCTTTTTGACCCTGTTTTCCTCTAAAAACCCCTGCTGAAACGAACAAAATGTAGCATAAAAATATGTGAGAATTTTGGTGGCTTTACCGCTATCGATTTTTGTTTCGCCTGTAAATAAGTTCGTATAAGATACATTACATACACTTTATATATGCTATAATTGCTGTTCCCTATAGCGTTTTTTGATTTCTTGTTGTTTTTTGAGTTATTTTATTGTATAAATCGTGGGCTTTTAGCGATAAAAAGAGTTAAAAAGTTAATTTTCTAGTAATGATTTGATTGAAATGGATGATAAAATTAAAAAATCATTAGAAGAGTCGGGTTACAAAAAAACAAGAGGGGCACCTTTAGCGTTGATAAAAAAACCAGAAGGTTGTAGCTTAGACCTAAATAACTTACGTGTATTACTGTCGGACATAGACAATAATACAGAAGATGTATATGTAATGCTAGAACATGTAGATGACCCAGAAAACCCAAGATATTTTGCTAATTTATATACCAAAAAATAAAATAATAACGTATTTCAATCAGAGTTTTCTTAAAAGTTATGTGAGACTTCCGAACTTTTAGTATGCAAAATTCGGAGGCAAATGAAGGTCAAAAACTGCTTCTTTTTCATAAAATTTACGATTTGGGCGTATTTTACATAGATACCCTATATTACAGCGTAAAAACAGCATTAAATCGTAAATCGGCTTTTATTCGTAAAAATAATTATTGTTTTATATAGTATATTTTTCTGTATATATTTCTTAATAAGTATTTTATAATTAGGATTTTATAACATATAGTTTCTGCTATAATATTATTCTAAAAAATATATTTTATGAAATTTATATTAAACTATATAACCTGCAAATGTGAGCGTTTGGGATAAAAATCCTGGAAGTTCTGAGAAGTTTTTGAGAATTAAACCCTGGAAAGTGAGAGAAGTTACGCTTAGGTTGATTGCAGGGGTTTGAAAGGGAGGTAGAAAAAATAAGAAAGATAAGCTGAAGTGAAAAACGGATCGTAAAAATGAGGATATTTTTGCGTTTTCTTTTTTGATTTGGGGAAAAACCAGTAGATAGCAATTAAATTCAGGCAAATTTGTAAAAATTGGCCATAATGCGAATGTGAGAGTTAGTGGTGTTTTTCGGCAATTTTTGTAAGAAATGGGGGTTTTAGGGATAATACTAATTTAATTGATTGGAGTTAGAGTATACAGAAAAGTGAAAGATGTGCAGGCAAAACGTATTTGTGAGTAAATCTGGAGTATCAAGGGTTAATCTATGAATGTGAGAGTTGTACATGAGTTTAAGGTATTTTTGGACTATAGTGTGGGTTGTGAGTGGAATAGAAAAAAGGATAGATAATACAGCATAGTATCTGTTTGTGAGTAAATACTAGAGAATACGTGAATGTGAGAGTAAATGTGTATTCTGGGTATTTTTGACTTGGGTATGGGTTTATGTAGGAAATGAGTAAAAAATAAAAAACGTGTGTTAGTGAGCTAAATGTATATGTGAGTATTAGTGTAAGTTATTGACTGGATGCAGAAAAGATACATAAATGCGGTGTGTGTTTTGAATCAAAGTGCAAAATGTAGATGGAATGTGAGAGTAAACACATAAGATTGCATTATGAACATACCCGGCGAAGGAATTATGAACTATTTGTGTGATTACAACACATATGAAGAAAAAATAACCGGCATGTGAGAGTTTTCTACAGGAGATATGACACCACATTGTATATGCATAGGATACAGTATTAAAAAATTGATTGTGAGAATTAATAAAAATCATTGTATGTTTAAAGATTGTTTTTATTGAGATATATTTAGAGAGATTAACCTTCTGCAAAGTGTGAGTGTTTCTTTGGATACGATTAGAAAGATATGGATTTTACTGTTTGTGAGACAAATTGTGCTTAGTTATGTATAGTTATGTTTAACTCAGTTAAGTTAGTTATGTTTAGTTATGTTTAGTTAAACATGGCACAGCATAGCGATTATACTTAGTTATGTATAGTTATATATAGTTAAGTTTAACTAAACATGAATTTTTAGCTTTTTTAGAAAAAATATAAAAAAGTTCTTAACTCACTCAATTCTCTTGAAAAATGTCAAGATTTCTGCCTTTGTTTTTGGAGAAAGAGAATACTCATTCTTTCTATCAGGACGTTTTCTAACCTCTACAGGAATCACAGTTTTTTGCAGTTCATGCAAATACGTTCTAACGGTGGGTAAAGATATGTTCGGAAAGTGCTCAATTATCTCTTCAGCAGTCATAGGTATGCCTGAATTAAACAAAAGTGCTATAACGGGCTTTAGCTTTTTAGGAAGGTCTTTTCTGTATTCTATCTCCCTAACTGCCGGCAGGGTGTCTATGAAACTTTGTTGTTGTGTAGAAATTGCTATCGTTCGGGGTTGTAATATCTTTGGCCCTTCTTCTGTTATAGGAGGCGGGGGCTCTTCTTCGAATACAGTTTCAGGTTCTTCAATGCGCGTGGGTTCTTTTTTTTCAGACAGCAATATTTTATCCTTTATTCCTTCATTCTTTAGAGCTTCCTGAAGCATTTCATTGAACTTCTCTTGCGGTAAATCGACTGTTTGAACGATTTGGCGCACTATGGGAGGCCTTCCCTCTAATTCCATTATCTTTTGGTCTCTTAGAACAAAGCCCTCCTGTATTACTTTCAGGAATTCGTCATACTTCTTATCAAAATACTCTCTCCACCCGAACAAACTTTTGAATAAGCCCATAGGACATTATTAGAACTGAGAATAAATAAAGTTATTGTTTGAGTTTTACGTGGTTCGTTAACTCCCTGCCAGTCATATTTGGGTTTCTTAGCCGGATTATTTTAAAGTTAACTTTGTAAGCTGTAAAATCAGCATAATTTTCGAATATCGCAGGATACTTATTCATTAGACGCCTGATAGTTTCCGGGTGCAACTTACTTCTTCTTGCAAGTTCCCTGACCCACAAACCGCCAGGGTGCTCCTTTAAAACATCCACAATTTTACTTAAGTTGCGTATGTCTTTTTTCGCATCAGCAGTTTTCATAATACATACTGTGACAGGTGACACTTTTATGTTTTTCTGCGAGTTGTTAATTTTTCAAACAGTAAAGCGAGAGAAATCAGTACTGCGCTGACCACTATAGGATAAATCAATTGAGACCATATTATCTGGTTTAATATAATGAAATCTGTAAGCACATATACTGTCCAGCTAAAAGAGAAGCCAAAAACAAAATATGTTATATTCTTTGGTATGCTCTTATCCTGACCCAGCAACATTCTTCCGAACTGCGCTACAGCAAACCCAATAAACATGATAAAAATGGAATTATGGACAAACAGCGCGCTCAAAACCAATGTATCTCCTTGGGGCAATCTTTCTACGGTGTTGTATCCCATAACCAGCCCGACAGCAACTATGGCAAAGGCCGCAAGGTAAAAGAAAAACATCATCTTTCTCATATGGAGTGTGCTTTGCAGTTCTTTTATCAGGCCTTCTGCATATGGTTCTAACTGGAATCCTTTGACCAGCAGATATAAACCTGTCAACCCAAAAATCAAACGCCACCCCGCACTGCCCAAAAACGCATAAATTATGAGCATAATGGCTGGCACCCCCATGAAAAGACGGGATAATTTTGGCTGTGAAATTATGGATTTAAAAAAGTCATAAGCAACATAATAAGCACCTTCAAGCTGCCTGCTCTGTTTTACAATTACCCTTTTTGGGTATATCAAACGTATTTTTGATCTCAGTAAAGGTATTATGTACTCATCTTCAGCGCCGTCTGACACAAGAATGGCCTCTGTTGCATGATATTTTTTAAGAACTTTTTCCAGCTGCCTTATTAATTTTTTGTCAGAAGTTAATCCAATATCTAGGTCTCCTGTTAATGTAATGACTTCTGCCCTTGTTTTCAAACGCAGTTCATCGTAAGTTTTAACTGCCTGAAAAACTGCATTGACATCAGAATCTGCTGGGTCTTTTAACGCAAGCCTTGTGGCTGCATCCAGATTTGCTTTTCTGCCGATTATAGGCCCTATAATGCCTGCCTTTATGCCTATATCGTTGTCCCTGTCAACACAGATTACCAGTGTAAACTTCTGGCTGGGTTTAGCCTGCTTAATTTCTTCAAAGTCCATAGAATATAATCATTAACAAAAGTTTTTAAATTTGTTTAAGCGACAATTTTAAATTCTCGTTGTAATAATCGGCTTTTCAAGAACCAAAACAGTATGTTCTGCCTGGGTTACCAGACCGTTGTTTACTTCTTTTAATACTGCATATCTGTGCAATGCGCCTAAGCCTGAAAGTTCTTCTAATGACTTTTCTAATAATAAACCCTGGATTTTTGAGCCAAGCCATCTTGCGGCGAACGGCAGGTTCCCGTAATTTTTAGCCATAATTAAGGCCTGTCTTGCGTATCGCGACCGGACAGGACGCTTCTGAAGGTACCTGTAAATATATGCCTTGTCTCCTTCTTTTATTGCTCCGCCGCCGTCGGTTAAAAACGGTTCAATTGCAACAGCTATGCCTTCCTCAAGAATTAAGTCTGTTTTGATTTTTATGTTGGGTATATTGAATCCTGCGTGCAGTTCATATCTGTCCAGAACATGACCTGTGAGGTTGCTTACCGGCTTATAGCCGTTGTCCCTTATTGTATTTTCTATTGTCTCCCCAATCTCACCTATGTTAATTCCGGGTTTTATAAGTTTCAGGGCGTTTTCCAGCGCTTTTTCAACGATAGCCACCATGTCCTGCCTGCTTTTATCAAGGGATACTGTGGCTGCTGTATCTGCTATGTACCCATCGATATGCACTCCAACATCCAGTTTCACTATGTCATTTTCCCTGAAAACTGCCGGGTTGTTTAAAGAAGGTGTGTAATGCGCAGCAATTTCATTTACTGATATATTTATAGGAAATGCTATCTTTGCGCCTGCGTTTCTTATCAGTTCTTCTGACTTCTCTGCAACATCGATTAATTTCACTCCGGGCTTTACCATTGCTTTAACGTTATCCCTAACTTCTGCCGCAATCTGCCCTGCTTTTTTGTATTTTTCAATTTCTTCTTTTTGCATTAGATAGAAATGTAAATTCATATTTATAAATCCTTTCTAAAAAAGGTAATATGAAAAAGGTTTTTGTTTTTATGTTTGTTGTTTTTTTAATTAATTCTGTAAATGCGACAACCATCAACGAAATTATGTATAATCCAGAAGGTTCTGATAATAACTGGGAGTTCATTGAGGTATATAGTGAAGATTGGGTAAACCTGACTGATTACGTTATAGAAGACAGCTCATCAAACGACACGCTAAAACTGGTTTATTTTTACAACAGTTCCTATTCACTCATAGTTGAAGATGATTTTAATTTCATAGGGATAAATGCCACAATTTACTCTGCAGGTGCAACAATAGGCAACAACCTCAATAATGACGGAGATTCGGTTATATTAAAACTCGGTAACGGGAGCGTAATAGATTACGTGAATTACACAAGTTCTGTTGGCGGTAGCAATAACGGTAAAACCATCTGCATATTGTCAGATGAAAACAGAACATTTTATGAATGCGAACCAACACCCGGGGCAGAAAATGTTGCTGTTGTAAAAAATGAAACAGAAAACAAAACAGCTAATGTGAAATTAGGTGTTCATCTCCAGAACATCACGGTTCTGAATGTCTTATACAACTCGCTTTTTAAGATAGAAATAGAGAACAAAGACAACTGCAGTATAAAAGACAACATATCAGTTTATTATAATATCACAAACGCTTCCGGAATCCTTGTAAAAGAAGGGAATTTCACAAGAGAAGTCGGCTGCAGTGGGTATGCAGACACAGGCGAATGGATGCCAGATGAAACCGGGAATTTCACACTTTGCGGATTAATTACAAATTCAAGCGTTAATGATACAGATGATTTTGCATGCAAAAATGTAACAGTTATTGATACCTCGGTTATTTCATGCGACTTGTCTCTTGCCATCAAAACAGAAAATCTGGTTTATAATGCAAGTGAAAAATTAGAATACATTGTGGAAATTAATGACACAAACTGCAGCCAAATGACGCATCCCTTTATGATTGAACACTGGATAGAAGATTTATATGGTAACATTATTAAGAACCCTGACAGTTCTGAGCCAGAGATAACATGCACAAAGACAAAGACATATCAATGGACGCCAGACAATATGATTGGCTCTGAAGCTTATGTGATTAAGGCAAATATTACAAAGCCCTACTGCAATGACACAAAATCAGATAATAATTTTAACAGTAAAATAATAATCGTGAAAGGCAACTTGTCTTCCTCACAAATTACGAATTCTTCCTTAAACATAATAGAAATCAAAACAGGTTCTGACAATAAAGTGAAATATGGTGAATCATTTGATGTTAAATTAGAGATATATAGAGGTGATACAAATAAATACGCTATTTATCTTTGGGTTGAAAATTCAGAAGGCAAAAAACTCAGTGAAAAAACAACAATCCACGCAAAGTGAAAATACACAAATTATAAACTGGTTGTTCCTGTTCAGGTAAAGACCAACTGCAACCAAAAATATCCTGATGGAGTTTATAGTCTGGTTGTTGAAGGTCTGGACCTGTCGGAAAGAGGGCAGATTACTATTGAAGGGCTTTCAAGTTCTGCATGTAAAACAGAATACAAAACGAAGAGTGGTGGGTATTACATTCCAAAAAGTGAAGAACAGACAGTAAGCCCGATTTACACGATCCTTTCATATCCGGAAACTGTTTATAAAGGCGAGGAATTTGAAATGGAGCTGAAATTAAGAAACGATGGCAATACACCAAAAGAATTAAGTGTCTACTCTTATGTTTATGAAAGTAAAAGACCCTTATCGGAGGGTTTTGACGGTGAGACTTGGAAAGGGAGCTGGACTGCAAACAAGCAGGAAGTTGTTATTAAAGCCGGAGAAAATTTAATTCTGGTTCTTAAAAACAAAATAAAAGAAGATGTTGATGTTGGGGAATACACACTTAAGGCACGGATTAAAGAAGGGAAAAGAGAAACTGATTTGACAAAGAAAATCAATGTTCTTGAACAAAGGAAAAGCCAATATAATCTAATTCTTTCCTGTGAAGTGATTGAAAATAAGACTGTAGTTGTTATTGAGAATAAAGGATTAAACAATATTATTGATACCAAACTGCTGATTTTTTCTGCAAAGAATATAGAAAGCCATGGAGTTTCAATTAATGGTAAAGAAAAGAAGTTTTTTGTTTTTAAACCAGAACCAGAGACCACACACCATTATTTACTGGTCAAAGATTACTTAATTCTTGGCAATTGCTCTGCTGAGTACGAGAAAAACAATTTTTTCAATAGGATAACTGGGAAAACACTTACATCTGGCAACGGAGTCATAAACTGGTTTGCTTCTCTTTTCAGGAAAGTGTTTGGTTAGTTTTAACAAACCTGCCTAGACCTGTCTGTTTTCCTTTCATGAGCAACTCATCTTCTTCCACTCCAAAAACTCTCAGAACTCTTAACGCTGCAGGAATTAGCTGGTTGTTTATATAATATCCAGGGTCATAGTTCTTTGCAAATTCGGGCAGTTCGGCCCTGTTGCTTATACTTCCTTTGCCTTTTGTTACTATATATGTTATAATCATTCCTGGTTTTATTATTTCTCCTTTTTTTGCTGCTTTTTTTGCTGCAGCAACGTGAGGTCCGACCTGCTGATAACTCTCTATAGGTCTTGTTATCTGAGTGTGAATAGTTAACTCCTTGATGTCAATTTTTTCATTTTTTAAGTCCTTGACTGTTCTCTGGACAAGCTTTACTGCATCGTCCTTTCTGTCTGACAAAACTAATTTAAGAACTTTTTCCTGGGTTGTTTTTGCCAGGGCACTCCAGTCACGCCTGACTTTTTCAAAGCCCCTGATAGTAATGTTCCCATCAGAATCAATCAAGGCATATCTTTTTTTTGCCCCTTTTTCTCCTGTTTTTCTTGAAACGAAAAGCCCTCTTTTATATATACCTTCAAACTCCAGCTCCATAACTCCAGGCAGTGTTTTGTTAATTTTCTTCAAAAATGATTTTGATTGTTTTTCTATATCCCCTTCTGATTTAAGAAATATTGAATCTGTATCCGAGTAGATTACAACAAAGCCGTCTTTTCCTGCAGTTTCAATGACTTCGTGGATATAGTGTCTTCCCAGAGCAGTTATACTCTCTGCACACTCCCTACAGTACCATCTTGAGCCACTAAACCCCATATACCCGTAACTCGCGTTTAGTACGGTCTTTAATGCATACTGCTGTGCATAAAAGTCTGTATATTCCATAGAACCTTTTTTTAAAGTCTTCATTCTTTTCTTTATTTCTGCCCTTTGTTTTATGAGTTCACCTAAAACTCCCGGGATAAAGCCCTTTTTCTTTTTACAGAAATGGTAATCCATATCTGGGATTTTATGTTTCCTACAACATGAGCAATTAAAAGTGTACGGGTCTATGTTGTGTGAGATTATTATGCTTGGGTACAAAGACCTGAAATCAAAAACTGCCAGATTCCTGTGCAGCCCAGGTATTGGTTCCTTAACAAAAGCACCTTCGTACTGGGCTATTCTTCGTCTCTCTTCAATTTTTTCCCTTGTCGGCCTGTTGGGAACCAAAATTTTCTTGGCGGATTTTTTTATCAGATATGCTTCAACCAACTGACCATAAGTCATCCTGCTTGTCTCAAAAGGCGTCTGGTTTGTTAACTTGGACAAAGCAAAAACATTAGGCAAAAGTTGCTCTGCTAGTTTTAAAGTCAAATAAGAATCATGCAAACAATAATCTGCCAGCTTATCCAGATTTTTCCCTTCGGTCCAGCATTTTTCTATCTCTTTCCAGTTCATGTCTCTTTTTTTTATGCCTAATAATTCATTTGCAACATTGTCCAGACTCATTGTCTCTGCCTGCAGAGTAGGTCTTACTATGTAAGAAATAAAACTGAATATATCTACATGCAATCTTCCATGAATTGTTGCAGCGGACGCTCTTGCCTTTCTGTGAAATTTTACTTTCTCTTTGTCCCGCCCGATAACTAAATCAACCTTGTTTTTTTCTGCCCGCTCTTTTAAAACGGGAAAATCAAAACCATCTGAGTTATATCCAACAACGATGTCAGGATCCTGCCTGTTTATTGTTTCTATTAATTTTTCTATTACTTCTTTTTCAGAACTTAAACAAACTGAATGTTTGAAATTATCTTTTTTATATGTTAAAACTTTTTTGAATCCTGTATTGGTCTGAATACTTGCCATAATTATTTTTTGTTCTCCTGATTCGACAAAAGTCTCGAGGTCAAAAGCCAGAATTTTCAGTTTAAGTTCTTTTTTAATATCAAGGGACTTTATATGACTTGATTTTATCGATTTTTCTGTCCTTAAATCTGTCCTGGTTTCTTTACCACTAACTTCAATCCATTTTAATGGCTTTATGCCCTTATCAACCAAATACCTCTTAACAAACAATATGTCAAACTCCCGTTTCCCTTCTGTTTCTTTCCAAGTTTTTACCACATCTTTGATTTTAGGTATATGTGAAGGGTGAAAAGCAAAAACCTTTAAAACATCAATTTTTTTCATGTTGAGGAGTATTTTTTCTATTTTTACACTCTTTATCTCAATTAGTTCTTCGTTATCGTAAAAACTTAGTTTTTCCAGATTTTTCTTATATTTTTCAGGATTATTTTTTGGTATTATGTAAAAATAGGGTGCAAAAGAATCATCAAAAACAGTAACAGATTTTAAGTTTTTGTCCCTGCAGTAAAGCCGTATAACTGGTTTGTTCTGCATTATAGCATAATCTGCATCTATTACAAATAATTTTTCTTTCATATTTAATTTTTAGTCTTGCAATTTAATAAATAACGATTTCAATCAACCATTGATCACTTCTTCTTTGCTTTCAGCTGCTCCCAGAGATCTTCTTTGGAGGTTTTTGTGATATAGATTACAAAAAGGAGTAGGAAAGAAACAAGAATAAGTATTAGAAGCTGTATCAAGTATTCCCTGCAGAAGTTTGTTGTAACAATACAAAGAAGATAAAATATACTCACTAAAAAAAATATTCTTGCTATAATAACGTTTGTCATTGTCCTCATATGTATCCCTCAATGTTTTGTTGTTTCTGCGATTTTCCAGACATCCAGCACTTTTTTTCTTCTTTTCCATTGCCACCAGCCATTTATCCAAACCACTAAGGAAAAAACATATAGAGACGGTAAGCAAATTATACCCTTTGGAGTTAATAATTTTTTTAACGCCAATGGCAGGGATAGTTTTAAATCATGCATTACTGATCTTTTTGCCTTTGTTTTTTCGTCTTTTGTAATCTGGTACCATCCTGCCCTTGTACGCGATTTTTGCGCTATGAAATCCCTGATTGTCTCCGGGGGCTTAACAAGAACCATTGCCTCAGGTTCGTAAACTATATCGAAATTTTTTCTCTTTACATTTAATGCAATATGTGTGTCATCCAGCATAACTTCTTCCGGAATCTTTTTTACAATTCCTGCCCTTAAGGCATACAAATTCCCTGTAACATCCCAACCAATGTCTTTTTTTCTTTTTTCATGTATCAGGTCAAAGGAAATTTCACTCCAATAGCCAACCATACCTCTGGGTTTTGTCAGGATGGGGTGACCTGCAACCAGCCCGGTTTTTTTATCCCTGAAGTGCTTAACAAGATGTTTTGTTAAACCCTCAACAGGGTAAACGTCTGCATCTGCCATAATCAGAATATTTCCTTTTGCCTTTTTCAAAATTTCATTAACTGCCGAAGGCTTTCCTTTTCTTTTGCTTCTTCTGAACAAATGCACTCTTTTGTCTTTTCGGGAGATCTCTTCTATGATTTTATCTGTCCTGTCTGTGGATTCATCACTAACAACCACAATTTCATCAACAGGTTCTTTTTGCCATAAAGACAATACTCTCCCTATTGATTTTTCCTCGTTATATGCCGCAATACCAACGGAAATCATAAAGAGTAGTAGATTAAATAAGTTTATAAATATAGTAAAATCCATAATAAATTGAACAATATGGATTTCCAGGTTTAATCTGTTAAAGACTTTATGTCAGTAAGTATTCAATATAAAGGGATTTATATGGATTTTGTAATGGCGCATAGCAATCTTGATGAGTTTGGCGGGGCAGAACGAGCTCTCATGGAAATAGCTAAAAGAATGAAACCGGAAACAATCTACACATATAACTATGAGCCAACAAAAACCTTTGAAGAGTTTAAGGGCTTCAACATCGTTGAGATAAAAAAGAAAGTTGGTAAAAGTGCTTTGCTTCAACTAAATAGAGGGCTTGCATTTTACAATTATAAAATAAAAGAAGATTATGATGTCATAAATGCACAGTGGGTTCCTGCCCATTGGCTGAGGAATAAAAATGAAAGGGTTCTCTGGTTCTGCTGGGCGCCTTCACGAGCGGTTTATGACTTATTCAGATTCAGGATGAAACAATATCCTTTGAGATTTAAATTAATGCATCCATTTTATAGTGTGTGGTATAAATATATGGACCGCAGAATTGTTCCGAAAATAGAAAAAATACTTGTTCCCTCGGAGGTTATTAAAGAACGTGTAGGGAGGTATTTCAAAAGAGAATCCGAAATTTTGTATCCTGGTGTTGATTATAAAAAATTTTATTTGAGTGATTATAAAAAATATTTCTTTTATCCTTCAAGAATTACTCCAAGCAAAAGGTTTGAACTTGCCTTGGAAGCGTTTAACAAATTCAAAAAGCAGGGTTTTACTGACTGGGAGTTTGTTATAGCAGGAAACACAGGAAAAAAGGATTTGTGGTATCGCGATAAATTGAAAAATATGGGCGCAAAGATATTATCGAATTTAAGCCAGCCAAAATTATTAAAATTATATGCAAACTGTTATTCTGTTATATTTACTCCCGTAAATGAGGATTTTGGTCTGGTGCCTCTGGAAGCCCAAGCATCCTACAAACCAGTTTTGGCAATGAATGAGGGAGGGCCAAGAGAAACGATTGAAGACGGAAAAACAGGATATTTGGTTAATTCCGTTGAAAAACTGGCTGAAAAGATGAAGTATCTTGCCAAGCGTCCTGATGTCGTTGAAAAAATGGGCAAAGCGGGAAGAAAAAGAGTTGAAAGCAAATTTAACTGGAACGATTTCATAAGTGTGTTTAAGAAAAGATGTAAAGAAGTTGCCAAAAGTTCATAATTTTATTTTTAAACCATCATAGGCAAGTTCTGTCTTTTCTGGTAAATCTATTTTCAGGTTATTATAATCTATTTCATGAGTTATATGAGTAAAATAACATTTTTTTGGATTTAATTTTTTGCATATTTCAACTGATTCTGATAAGCATAAATGTGTTGGGTGCTTATCGTATTTTAATGCGTCCAGAACCAATACATCCAAATTTTTTAGCAAATTCATGGATGCTTCAGGAATGTAACTTACATCTGGAATATACGCCAAATCTTTTATTCTATAACCAAACACATCTGGTATGCCGTGCTTAACTTTTATTGGAGTTATGTCCAGACCAAACAAATTAAATTTATCGTCGATTTCATTTAATTTAATTTTGGGGATTCCTCCACCAACCTGAACAGGATTGAATATATAACTGAATGTTGCTTTCAAAGCTCCTGCTGTAGCTTCAGAACAGTAACAATCTATGACTTCTTTTTGTATCTGATTATAGGTTCTTAAGTCCGGCAGTCCGAAAACATGGTCTGCATGGTCATGAGTAAATAGTATTGAATCTATTCTCTTTATATTGTTGTCAAGCATCTGTTTTCTGAAATCCTGTGATGTGTCTATTAAAATATTTTTATTATTGTGTCTAATCAAAACAGAGCATCGGGTCCTGTTATTTTTGCTTTCTTCACGTTTTGCATCAGTACATACTTTACAATTACATGCAATCACAGGAATCCCGTGAGAGGTTCCTGTGCCCAGAAATAAGAGTTCCATAACATAATTAATGCATATACTTTTAAAAATCTGTCTGAGTAATTTATATTATGAAAATGGTTCGGAAGTTAGAAAACCAAATGTTTTCGACTCCCAAAATTGCAGGGTAATTTTTTGGGACTCAATGAGGTGCGGTAAATTGAAAATTTCCTCATTTGCGTTCGTTATTTCAAATTTAATTATGGGTGATATATTTTGAAAATTGCGTCACTGACGTTTCTAATCCTCAAAACAATAATAGGTGAAGTATTTTGAAGATTGCGTCATTATCATTCCTGATTTCCAAAATAATAATTGGTGATATATTTTGAAAATTGCTATAATAACAACAGATTATCCGCCAGACATGACTGGCGGAGCTGCGGTCAGTTGCGGGTTGCTTGTAAATAATCTGGTAAAAAAAGGTATATATGTTGAGGTTTTTGTATTCAACAAAAAACGCAGAGCTATGGTTATCGACGGGGCAAAAACAGTTTATTTTGATACGCCCAAATGGTTTGGGTTAACAACAAGCAACACTTCAACCTTAAAAAACTTCAGAAAGTATATAAAGGATTTTGATCTGGTGCACATTTATAATGTAAGGCAAATGCCTTCATTTGCTATTTTAAAAATGCTTGGAAATAAAGTTCCTGTTGTTGCAACATTGAACAATGCTGAACTTGCGTGTCTTCATCCCATTAAAAAACTGGAAACAAAATGCAGAAAATGTGGATATGTAAAATCTTTGTTATGTAGTTTCCAAAATTTGTATCAAAAAAGAAAATTATATGCCTTGGCTACACTACCCTATTGGCTTCAATTTTCAACAGGACGTGTGCTATCAAAAAAAACAGATAAATTTATTGCCTTGACGCCAAGTGTTAAAAAAATGTATATTGATGCGGGATTTTCATCAAAAAAAATTGTTGTTATACCTAATATGCTTGACATGACTTTTTTGATGAGCAAAAAAGAGAGCGATAAAATAAACATATTATTCTCCGGCAGACTGGACCAAACAAAGGGAATTGTAAATCTTCTCAGGGCATATATGAGTTTAGACAAAAAAGTAACTGAAAAAACAAAATTGATTATAATCGGCAGGGGTTCTCAGGAAGAAAAATTAAAGAAATT
>DAOVKX010000067.1 GCA_030631505.1 Candidatus Nanohaloarchaea archaeon | reverse complement strand
AGAAAAAGGAAAAAAATTGAAATTGAAAAATTATTTGGGAACGGCTTAAACTCAGCTTGTTATAGGCAGGCTGTGAGAGATTTTGCTTATAACAAAGAAGGAGTTAAGAATGGGCTTGATTACTACGCTACAGAAGAAGATGGATTATATTTCCATTCGGTTTTGAGCGGTTTTCTGGAAAACTACGAAGCATATGAAGATATAACCAAAATAAAAACAGAGGATATAGAAAATATGTGCAAAAACTTTGTTTTAGACCATGAGATACAAAGAATAAACCCCGCCAGCCCATATAATCCATATCTTTTCAGACAAATTTTTTAACTATTCATAACGAAATCATGGAGATTATCTTGAGATTATGATGGTGGAAAATTTAATCCGAGCGTCGCAAGACTCCTGGCCATGCAGTTGTCCTTGAATTCAAGAATGAGTTTCCTGTTAGCGGCAAGTATGCGTTTGTCTTTTTCTATATGAAAGATTAAACTGATTAACTTCTTATCAACAGAATAAATATCCTCTTTTATCTGGCTATAGTCATCATATCTCTCAGGCATAGGCAATCACTTAGGCAGGGGGATATATAAACCCCCGTTAAACACGACCTAAGTTACACCTTTGCTCCCAAGCCTCGGGAGGGATGTGTTCGAACTACTCTGTTCTGTACAATTATGAAAGTTGCTATCAACCGTCAGGTTGATAGTTGTTTAACATTGCACCAATTGCAGGAACTATATCAGACCTTGTGTCTGATATTGTGTTGATTGAACTTAGTAAGTTCATTGAACCCCCGACCGCGTGATTTCATGACATCACGCATACGAGTTTCACGCATACAAGTCACGCGCTCTACCAGCTGAGCTACCGAGGCATAAGGTATCTATTTTTTTAGTTTAGGAACCTTTATAATCTTTTCGCACTCTTTGCACTTCATTCTGTAAGGCCTTTTCTCGAAAACTATACTCTGTTTCTGCTGTGCTCCACAGAAAGGGCATGTCATTTTTACTTCAAATTCTTCCCTGCCTTTTATCCTGTACATCAGCAGTCTGCCTGTTTTTTCTCCTGCTTCGTTCTCCAGTTTCCTGTTCGTGAAATAGTTCATTTCATTGATTTTTGGGTATGATTCTGTCATAAGTATCATCTCTTTTTGTTGTTTATATTGATTTGTTGTGAGTGATATATATTATACATCAAACAATTTGCGGGCTAATCCTTTTGCGCTGTCAGAGGGTTCTGGTTTATAATTAGGCCTTGTAATGTATATCGCTTTTATTCCACTATCAGGTTCTTGTTTTTGGTATACCTTTACAAAGCGAATGTCTATTATCGGTTTTTTTAAGATTTCTTTTGAAAACCAGATTTCACTTGTTCCATAGCAGTATCTCAGGTAATTATGGTAATCTAATATTATTTTGTTGAGTTCGTTCCATGAGTGATAAACGTTGTTATGAAAATCAAAATAAATGCCGTGTTTTATTTTGGTATTATACCCTTTCTTTTTCATTCCGTGACGGATTAAATAAGCGAAATCATGACAACGGAATTCACCTTCCATTTCTTCAGGTGATTTTTCTAATTCGTTCAATATTTCACCATATACCACTTCATCAAAATCCTTTTCAAGTTTTTTGAAATCCATAACAAATCTCCATTTTAAAAATCAGGAACGATAGTGACGCAATTTTCAAAATCCATAAAACTAAATTGAGGATTAAAAATAAGAATATGTCGGAGGACCATGATATTAAGTTTTATCAAATAATTAACATTAAATTTATTAATTTCGTTCTCTTGAGAGCTTAAAATACTTAAAGGTCATTTTCAAATAATAGTTTATGAAAGAGGCATTGTTTTTGTTTCTGATTGGAATTGTTTTAGTTAGTAGTAGTGGATGCGTGGACAGTAGCTCAAAGTCTGCCCCTGAGACGCAATATGTGTGTCCGGATGGTTCTGTAGTTGGAGACCCTTTGGAGTGCGGGGCATTAGAAGAACCTGGGACGCCTCTGGAAAAGCCACCACAAATAACAAACACCTCAGGATTTTGCGGTGATAACATATGTACTCTGGAAGAGAGCTTATGCGAAGAAAAACAAGGTTTTGCAGGCAAACAAAGAGCCTGCAGTAAAGATTGCGGCGAATGTCCCGGGGAATTGTCAGCTCCGTACTCTCTCATGCACTCATGCAGAAGCGCCGGCCAGTATTCTGAATGGTGCAATGTTCAGGGCAACGACATTTATGTATATTATGGTTCTGATGGAGCAAAATATTATGATAATGCGAAAATAACATTTAAGCTTCTTAATATCGGGGAAAGTCAGTTAAAAAACGTAAGCTATACTTTGGACTGCGGAACAGGCTTGCCGGTTAATGAAAATTATTTCCTCTGCTCTTCATGTAACAAAGCATGTGTCTGCACACCTTCAAACAAGGGAAAAATAATAAACAGATTTGCCGGAGGCGATAGCATAACATGGGTAATAGATTTCAAAGGTTTAACTTCCATCACAGCACCTTCAGATTACAAATGTAATTTAAAAATATCTTCTATAGGCTCTGACTCAATTATCAATAGGCCAATTAATTTCCATTTTGCAAGCGATTAGAAATAAATGCCAGAAGTTGTATTAATGAGAGTGAGTGATTAGTATTTTTTTGCTGGTTTATTGGTGCTACCCTCAATGGATTTGCATTAAATATAGATATCTCTCCAGTTTTTTAATTATCGATAACCGTTGTTTTAAGGTTAGTTAAACTCAATTGAATTTTCACTTTTTTAGAATCAGATTAGTAGTGATATTCCATACATATACAGCTTCTACAGTCGAAATTTAATACCTTAATTCTTCTCTCTTTGTAAAGTCTTTAATCTCTGTAATGAATTCACTTTCAGAACACCTTTGTGAATACATAATTACTTCTTCTTTTGCTCTTGTAACTGCAACATAAAATAATCTCCTTTCTTCCTGCTTTCTTAATCTATCACGGTTTTTACTTGCTGGTTGGAATAGGTCTGGGTCCTCTAACTCACAAGGAAATCCGTACAAACCTTTATCTACATTCAATATCATTACAACCTTTGCTTGTAACCCTTTGCTTTTGTGAACAGACATGATATGAACGCAATTTGGTTTATCTGCTTTTTCTGAAATTGGGATACCTAAAGATTCCGCATATTCACTAATGAAGTTTCTTAACTTCTTTTTCTTTGCTATCCTTAAAAGAATCATAAAATCATCATAAGAATAATTCTTTGTAGTGTGATATACTTTGATGGTATCCAGACAATGCTTTGCAATCTGCTCATAATACTGATTAAAAAACTTCTTTTGATGTTTTGAAGAATAAATCAATATCGGCTTTATTTCTTCTGAATTTGAAACTGTCTTTTTCTTTATTTGACTATCTTTATTGTTCTTTATTATACATGCACCGACATCAACAATAGATTTTATACTTCTATAATTTTTTGTTAAATCTGTTCTTGCAGGATATTGAAAAAATTTATCAAAATTAATGAAAAAATTAAGATTTGATCCTGCAAAACCCATTATACTCTGCCAATCATCTCCAACACAAAACAGTTTGCATCCCCTATCTTTATTCATGAGTTCTTTAATCATTTCATATCTCTGGGTGCTAATATCCTGATATTCATCAATAAGAATATGGTCATATTTGTCTTTGTAAAGTTCTTTATTTTCCTTTAGATAATCAACTGCTAAATTTATCATATCTGAAAAATCAATAAAATGTCCTTTTTCAAACTCTTTTTGATAACTTACATAAATTCGATTGGCCATTTTGGCAAAAGATAGTTGTTTAGGAGACCACTTCTCAGTATTCAACCTTTTTTCAATATCTTGAGGACACAATCTATATGTTTTTGCAATTACGATAAATCTTGATATATTCAGAGGTATTTGTTTTACAACTTGTGCAGATTCCCAAACTGATTCAACTAATTCTTTATAGGATAACTGTATCAGTTCAAATTTTTTATCTTGATTTTTTTCTTTTAATGCTTTCAAAAATCTTTCAGATAAAATTTTATGAAACTTATTGCTTTCATAATCTGCTTGTGAAGTTTCAAACAAAGTTTTTTCATTTGTCTTATATTTTTCCTTTTTTAGGTTCATTGTTTCTGTATAATCTTTTGTTGGATTTTCTCCAGAAAACCATTTTGGAACTTTTCCATTCTTTCCAATAGCCCAATGTTCTAAATACATATCAAAATCAGGAAAATAAAAATCAGGTTTTGGTGTAATTTCTTCACCTTTCTCATTCTTGTATTTCATCCAATCCGCAGGATTTTCATAAATGACTTTAATACAATTACCATTCAATTTATACATTAAAAAGAAATTCAATATTTCCCGCTCAGCTTCACTTTTAACTTTTGTTCCATCTAAAGCAATATATGTCAAACTTCTTTGATAATTATAGAATTCTTCTTTTTTCTCAAAATCAACTTCATTTTTAATTATTTCTTCATCGCCATAGCGTTTCATAAAATTAATTATACTGTTTTGTAGTTTCTCGTTTTTTGAAATTTCTTTCTCAAATAAACTTTGGATATATCTTTGATACTTCCAATCTTCTGAACATTCTTCTTTAAGTTTTGGTGTTTTGATTCCTTTAATTTTTGATGCATCTTCAATAATTTTCTTACCTAAAGAATGAAATGTTCGTATTTCAACATCAACACCATATCTCTTTTTAAGTCGCTCTTTAATTTCATTTGCTGCTTTATTTTGGAAAGCCAATACAAGAATTCTATTTGATTTAATAGTGTCTGATTTTCTTTTAATAAGATAAGCTACTCTATTAATCAAAACCTCAGTTTTTCCAGAACCTGCACCTGCAACGACCAAATTATGCTTATCATCAGTAATTATTGCTGTTTGTTGATCCTCATCTAATGTCAAATTACCTTTTTTGAATAAGTCCTTGTATTCAGTCTTCTTTTGTGTAACAAAATCAGGATTGAATCTATTGATTAACTGCCGATATGGTTTAATCTGGTTTATATATTCATTAATTAAATCTAATACTTCCTGATGATATATTCTGTCATCTGATAAAAATGTGCTTATTCTTTTTATTGAATTATTAATTTTATTAATTATATCCGCCTTTTCAGAAAAAATAAGATATTTATCATTCCTGACAATTTTTTTATAATCTCTTTCAATATTATTAATTTCATTTTGAATAACATTTAATATTTTTTTATAGTTAAGAAAAGTAAGGTTATCATTTTTTTTAATCTCATATTCTTGTTTATATTTTTTAATTGAGATATCAATAAAGCTTAAAGATACATTATAAATATCTACATAATTTCTCTTTAAATCTCTAAGGGTGTGTAATTCTTTCTTTATAATATTTAGATCCTGTTTTTGATTTGTATACTCTAGAAAATTTGAATTTTTTAATGTTTCATTTATAGTTTCTTTAATTTTCTTGATATTTGTTTTAATCAATTGTTCCTTATCAACACATTTTTTCTTAATTAGTAACTCATAGTTCGCATTATATTTGTCAATCTTCTCTTGAAAAGAATATATACTTTCAAACTTTTCTTGTAGCTTTATCTTTAAATCCTTATGCCAAAAAAAATACCAGGGAATAATATGCTCTCGATTGATT
>DAOVKX010000062.1 GCA_030631505.1 Candidatus Nanohaloarchaea archaeon | reverse complement strand
TTTCTTTTTTCTTTTTCTTATCTTATTTTGGGGGGGTGCTGGGGGGGCGGAGCCCCCCCCAGCGAGGAGCGAAGCGACATCGCGTGCACCGAGCGAAGCGAGGCTGCCACATCCCCCCTCCGTGGAGGGGGGCTTGGGGGGTGGCACGGGGGGTACCGCCCCCGTGATGAGCGAAGCGAAGCGGAGCGAATACGAGCGAAGCGAGTAAGGGGGTGGGGGGCAGAGCCCCCCAAGCGAGCGCGCGAAGGAGCGCGAGAGCGGTGTGAGGGGGAGGGGACTCCCTCCCCCCCGAGCAAAGCGAGGGAATCACACCCTCCGCGCGACTATCGCAAGTGGGCGAGCGCGGAAGGGGAGGGGGTGACTCCCCCTACGGGGGAGATGTTTTTTCCCTTTAATAGAATAATGGAGTGATATAAAGGGAAAATATTGGTGAGGAAAAAACAAAGGGGGGACTTTCTAAGCCGCCGGCAGGCGAATATCATCTTTAAAAAGCGCGCACACTCAAAACCAAATATGCGCGGGAGGTTTGGAACCGAAGAGGTTCCGAGGTCGACAGTCGAACAGCGATCCGAAGTGGCGGGGCGGCGGGGCTGGAGATGGCGGGGCGCGGGGTGGCGGGATAAAATAAGTGAAATTTTTGAGCGACCCGAGTGGCGCGCCTCGAGGCGCGAACCCCGAAAAATCGAAAGCTCTAAAAACAGCGAGAATGGAATTTTGATAACCCGAGCGGTTTTTTTCCTGTAGGAAAAAAACTTTTTACAGGTTTCGATTTTTCGCAAATTACTTTTCTACTTTCGTAACAGCGAAACATTTAAATACTTATTCGTAGTAGAGAATATATGGAAGAAAAATATATAGCTGGATTTTTCGATGGCGAGGGAAATATAAACAAAATACAACAAAGAGGGAAAACATTCTACCAAGTGAGAATCTATCAAGGTGGAGAAAGAGGATTAAAATTATTAAAAGAGATACAGGAATTTTTAGGTTATGGAAATTTATATTGCAGGAAGTTTCCAAAGCACCCTAAATGGAATGAAGTTTGGGAATTAACAATAAGTCGAAAGGCGCAGATTTTAGATTTTAAAAAACGGATAGGAAAATTCTGTAAGTTAAAAAAATTTCCTGCAGATGAGGAACTACGAGTTTTTCGTTCAGCCGAATAGTTTAATGTGTGGAGTTGGACTAAGAACGAGCGAGCTCACCTGCTGATTTTGAGCCACTTTTACTACTTTTCTCCAACAACTTCAAATCTTTAAGAACCTTAGATTTTGTCTCTAAAAGTCTTGAAAGACGCATTAAATACTTATCTAAATCATCATCATCAATTTCAAGATCTGGCAGTTTAATCTGAATTTTATCAATAAAAAAAACAATTAATCTAAGAAGTTTTCCCAATCTTTTTTTAGCAAACTCCTGATTTTTTAAAATCTCTTTTGCGTTGAGATAAGCCTGCTCATTAGATTTCATAAAAAATAACAGAACAAGAAGTATAAAAATATCTCTAAAATTGAAGTGAGTCAAGTAAGTCAAGAAAGTCAGGTATATTCCACCTAACTTTATACATGGGAAATAGAGTGGATACACGTAGAAATCCCGCCTCACCTGACTACAAGCCCTGAAGTACCCAAATTTGAACCTCGGCTTCCGATGGAAAACCGAGATTTTGGATAAAATACCAATAGGGGCACAAAAATATCCCCTATTTTCAAAAATCAGAAGTAAAAAAAACAAAAAAAAAGAGGTGATATTTCGCACCTCAAATAAAATTAATTAGAAATAACAGGGATTAACACCTTTTCAGGATTAATCACAACTTCTTTAAACAACTCTTCAAAATCATCAGGAGCTCGCAATAAAATTTGAATAATTGAGCTGGCCTGCCTTTTTGTAAACTTGTCTAAATCTTTAAGATTTTCAGAATAAGCAATATTAAAAGCTAACCTCTCAATATAACTTTTCTGCTTCTCAGTTATAAAATTATTAACTGTTTCCTCAGCTTTATTTAGCTCACTGGCTTCATCCAACTTATCAAATGCAGGCTCTTTGGCACTTTCTTTATCCTGCTCTTTCAAATAATTGTAAATCTTATCCTGTTGTTGGATAGACTTTGCAAAAAAAGGATGCAATCCTCCTTTTTTAGCCTGCTCACATTTCTTATTATGCTCTGCAACTTTTTCAGGTACAGAAACTTCTTGTACTTCGGGTGCAGAAGAAACTTCGATTGTTTGCTTTTCTTTAAGCTTATGAATACTCTCAAAACTCTGGCACCACTTGTAAATCTTTTTATAGATTTTTAAAAGAAACAAATCTTGATTTTCTCTTTCCTCAGCATGAATAAGTGTGTATTTTAAAGAATTAAAATAATCCTCTTTTTTGACATCCTTGCTATTATAAATCCCAACAGAATCTAAAAAACTCTGCAAAGTTATTTTTGAAACAGAAGTATCACATCTTGGCAAACAATCCAAATCCCAGATTAGGTACCTCAAAGCATCATCATTTATTGAACCAGCAGGAGTGCCAAAGCTTTTGTAAGCAGTGTAAACTAAATCAAGATATTTAATTTCCTGCTCATTTAATCCCATCTGCTTGCAGGCCTGGATATCTAATCTCTGCTCATTAACTTTCTGCTTTTCAGCAAAAATCAAATATTCTTCCTCAGCTTTTGTAAGCTTAGGATTTCCACTTAAATCAGTTTGACTCATTTTCTTGTATTAAAGATATAAATTTTTAAAACTCTGTCATGAAACAAAGTTTTTCTGTACTCAATAATAAACAAATATTTCCAGATTTGAAATCTCATTTTTTCTTTTTAGATACATTAGCATTAGAAAACGCTGTGTAAATCCTCTTTTTCCACAGAGCGAGCCCTTCTTCATTACTTAATCCACCATAAATTGAGTCATGGTGTTGCAGACTTTTACAAGTAATGCAATCTTCCTCAATCCAGCCAAGACTTTTATGATGTTCGCACTGAATCATTTTACAGCTTGAAGACACTTCAAAACTTCTTTATCAGAAATTTCTTTATAATATCCTAATTCAATACAATTATTATGCTCTGCATTAAAATCAGGACTATTCACATAAGCTTTAATTTCAGCAAGATAATCTCCATTTCTTTCTTTTGTAGCTTCATCTGCTTTAAGAGTGAGGAAAAAACTCCCCACTAAAAAAGCGACAAGTAGAACAACAATAAAAATAATTTTTAAAAATTTCATTCTGCATCCCAACCTGCTTTTTCATACTCAGGCATTTTATTAATAATGCTGTGCATTATGCTGGTTTCAATTTCCCTCAAAACTTTGTAAAGCTTTGTTTTAGGAACTGAACCTTCGCAACACTGGTATAACAAACACTGTAAACTCTTTAAGGCCTGAATTTCTGTTACTTCGATATTTCCAAACTTAAAACCATCAATTGCTTTTTGATTTAAATTTTCATCATATCTGGAAGCAACAGCCATGCAATTAAGTGACATCAACGCAAAGCCAAATTCCTGGCAAAACGCATCATTCTCAACAGACAAGCCAACACCTTTTAATTTCCTAAGAATAAAATCCTTATTCAAATCAGAAGATTTTAGCCAATAAACAAAATTAATGAACCTGTTTATTGTTCTGTCTTGAACTATAAAAGAACTCATTTTAGCATTCTTTTAAGATATCCATCTGATTAACTTCAGATTCTGTGAAGTCTAACCTGATTTTAGCATCACAAAGTTTTTTTCTTTCTTTGTCTGCCTGGATAACTTCCTGCAATAATTTGAGTTGTTTCTTAAATCCCTGTACGAGTTTCTTAGAGAAACCCAGTTGCTTAGCATCTCTGATTAGCTCAGCCAATCTTTCTGCTCTTTGCTTTTCTGATAACTGTTTTTTACTTTTCATTTTTAGCAGTATCTTAACCTCCTTTCATTAATCATAAAATAGAATAGAAAAAAAGCCTCCTGCTTAGCAGCAGGAGAAAAAAGAATTTCTGAAATTCTATGCTGGTCTGATGTAAGAGTAGCAGACTCTTCTTCCGAACCAACTAAGCCCATGAGAGTATCATTGAGCTTGTATTCTTCCCAAAGTTGTTTTTTATTTTCCATGCTAGAAAAAGGAAAAATAGAACATTATGGATTGTTGTTATGATGATGAACTTCAGAGCTAACTTAAAAACCTTGAAGCCGAAGGCTTCAAAAAACGCAGATAATGAATGTTCAGAAATCATCGCAATAATTTTTAAGTTCTATTTTTACTCGACGCCGATGGAAAATAAAACCAACGACGGAAGAAAACAAATGATACTCATAAAATGGTTAGTTGGATGAAGAAGAGTATAAAATTACTCTTACAGCCAAAGCATAGAATAGAAATTCTTTGAAGGCTTTTTTTACAAATTCGCGAAGATTAAAAAGAATCTTACTTAGTTAGTAAGAAAAAAAGCAAACTTTTTTTTGTATGCAATGCATACGGTGTATGCAAAACTACTTTTGAATCTTCCTGTGTTTCCTGCAATACCAAGTTTTAATAAATTCACCATTCCAATTAATAATTTTATATTTTAGACAAGTTCTATCCTGACACCAAACTTTTATTTTCATTTGACTTTGACCCAACCATTTTTAGTTTTTCTCCAACCCGGCCTGTTTTGTCTTATTGGTTTTTTCCCCTTGTGTCTTGAAGCTCTTTTCATTCTAAAATATATCCCTCCTTTGGAAATTTCATAAAACAAAACCACTTAGTATTTCCGCTTTTTCCAGTTGTATGCCCGAATAAAGGCTTTTTTTTCAGGAGTTCCAAAATTTCTTTTACCTTAATTGATCTGCTATCTCTTTCTGTGCTCCATTTAAAAATCAAAATTCCATAATCTTCCAAAACCCTCCAGCATTCATCAAATCCTTTTTTCAAATCTGCGGCCCATGTTTTAGGATTAAGAGATCCATATTTCTGTACAGCCCAGCTTTTGTATCCTCTAAATTTTATATGTGGCGGATCAAACACAACTAATTTAAATAATTTATCTGAAAAATGCATATTTCTGAAATCCCCAATAATATCTGGATTAATCTCACAATTACCTCTATCTTTAACAAATCCTTTGGGCTCTTTTCTGATATCCATGTAAAGAGCTGCAGGATGGTGTTTATTAAACCACATCATTTTGGGGCCGCAACATGCATCTAAAATAACTTTTTTCATTCTTGCTCCTTCCAGCGAATACCAGCCCAGATTCTCATCTGCCCGCCACGTCCATCATGTAACCATTCAGCGCGTTTTCTTGAAGAAGCAATTTCTTTTTCCTTCATCATCCTGCCCAGAGTATTTTCTCCAAGTAGCCTGAACTTATTTTCAATACACCAATCTTTAAATCTTTTGTAGAAATCTGACTTTGAAATATACCCATCTGTTTCATCAACAACAAATTCATCAAGAAACTTCTGCAGAAAATCAGCTCTATCCTCATACTTTTTCATCCGGTCTTCAATAGTACCTTCATTATGAAACTTCCTATTTTTAATCAGATTAATCAGCAACCCGATACACTTTGGCCCTAAATTTTCATACTCTATTTCTGGAATTGTAGCTAAAATATCAACATCTTCAGGAAAAGAATTTGGGAAATCAATTATAAGCCACTTCCTAAAAAAACCAATAGTTTTATCTCCGGTACTCGGAATGTTGTTAGTACCCATAATTATTTTGGCATAATTAAGATAATCAAGATATCCCTTATTTTTGAATTCAAGAGGCACAGGATCTTTTCCAGAAACTAATCTTTTTATTAACTGAGTATTTTCAAGAGTCTTGTAATTAGTTTCTCCAATCAAACAAGCTCGCTTATTTAATAATTTTGAAGTTTCAAATCTTGAGGTTAGCAACAAATGTAAATCTGTTGAAATTACATTTGCATCACCAAGAAATATCCTTAATAAATTAAGATAACAGCTTTTCCCGTTACAACCAGCACCAAAAAAGCAGAAAATTCTTTCAATAGGATAATCTGAGAGCAGGCAATAAGAAGTGATTTCAAAAAGTGTTTGAACATAATCTTTGCCGACCCACTCTTCAAAAATCCTGTCCATCACAGGAGTATCTTCGGTTTTCCCCAAATCCCATGGTATCGGATTAGTCAGAAAATATTCAGGAGTTGCCTTGAATCTCTCCCCTGTTTTGAAATCAACAATCTCAGAGTTGAACTGAATCCAGGTCTTCTCCAAATCCTTT
>DAOVKX010000014.1 GCA_030631505.1 Candidatus Nanohaloarchaea archaeon | reverse complement strand
TTCAAAAAGATCAGCCGCCATGCCAGCGCAATCGCCGACGTTATCCCCTACCAGATCAGCAATGACAGCTGGATTTCTCGGGTCGTCTTCGGGAATTCCCGCCTCGACTTTACCGACAAGGTCAGCCCCTACATCAGCGGCTTTTGTAAATATTCCCCCGCCGACTCTGGCGAACAGCGCAAGAGAGCTTGCGCCCATGCCGAAGCCGTGCAGTATGTGCGGCATATCCGCAAGATTATTAAATAAGATAAATAAGAAACCAAGACTCAGGAGAGCAGCGCCGACAACTGAAAAGCCCATTACCGCTCCGCTTGAAAATGCTATTCCAAGCGCTTTGTTCAGGCCGCTTTTGGCTGCCTGCGTTGTCCGCACATTAGCCCTTGTTGAGATGTTCATCCCGACAAAGCCCGCGAAAGCCGAGGCAAAAGTTCCAAGAAGATATGCAAATGTAGTCTCTATAGGATGGCTTTCTTTCGGGAACGCAAATAACAATATAAGAGACATGATGATTACAAATACGAGCAATGTTTTGTATTCCCGCTTCAGAAATGTCATGGAACCTTTGTGGATGGCATCTGAGATTTCAACCATTTTTTCGTCGCCGGTTTCATGCCTGAGAATCCTAAGAATTGAGTAACCAACGAATATTAATGCGGCAAGCCCCCCGATTATGGCGATAAATTCTATTCCCATGGTATCACTATGTAAAGATTATCTTTTTATATTTTTGTTTTGGTTTCAAGAAATAAGAGATATTATATCTCCAACTTTTCCAATGCTTCAATTATCTTATTCTCATAATCTAATATTTTTTTCTTAATTACAGTTGGCTTTTCATACTCTATTTCCTCATATTCTATCTCTTTATATTTAGAAAGACTTAAATCGTAATTGTTTTCTTCGATTTCTTTTATTGGAACGAAGAAACATTTTCCCTTTCTATCTGTTGGCCTATCTGTATTTCTTTTCTTAAATTGTTCAATTATATTGGGAATATCGCTCTTATCTGGCTGGGGTGTTCTTTTATCATCCAAACTAAAGCCATCATTTTGCATATCATAAAACCAGACTTCTTTAGTTGGCTCTCCTTTTGTAAAGAATAAAACTGCAGTTGAAACTCCTGCATATGGCTTAAACACTCCTGATGGCATTGAGATAATTGCATCAAGGCGGCATTTTTTGAGCAATAATTCCCTTATTTTTTTATGTGCTTTTGAATTTCCAAACAAAACTCCATCGGGGACAATAACAGCGCATTTTCCGCTATTAGTTAATAGATTATACATTAATTCCAGGAACAATAATTCTGTTTTCTTTGTTTTTGTTCTAAAATTTTCACCTATGTCTGACTCGTCAATACTGCCTTTAAACGGCGGATTGGCTAAGATTACATCATAGCAATTTGATTCATCATAGCTTTTTGAAAGAGTATCTTTTCGCTCAACATTAGGATTAGTGATGCCATGCATCATTAAGTTCATCAAAGAAATTTTAAGCATTACATAATCAAAATCATAACCATATAATGTATCGTCTCTTAAAATTTTCCATTGAGTTTCATTTAATTTATCACCTGCCAGGTTTCCTTCCTTAATTAAGTCCTTTGAAGTATTTTTCTTTAATATATGCTCAAAAGCAGAAATCAAAAAGCCAGCAGTGCCGCAGGCAGGGTCGCAGATTCTGTCCCCGAATTTTGGATTCAGAACCTCAACCATCATCTTGATAATGTGTCTTGGAGTCCTGAACTGCCCGTTTTTTCCTGCTGTCTGCAACTGGCTCAGTAAATATTCATAAATATCTCCTTTTGTATCTCTGTTCTGCTCTTTAATGTGCATATCATTGATGATTTTAACTGCTTCCACAAGCAAAGAGGCAGTTGGAATCATAAAACTGGAATGCTCCATGTATTTTGAATAAATGGAGTTTTCCCATCCATTGAGTTTTCTCAGGAATGGAAAAACGTTGTCCCTTACATGCTCAAGCATCTGTTCTGCCGGGTATTCTGTCCAGACAGACCATTTGCAGTTTTCATTTCCCTGGAATATTGAAACAAATTGGTTTCCTAATAATTTAGCGTTTTGTTCTCTTGAAACATCTTCATCTTCCAGCTGTTTCATAAAGATTAAGTAAGACATCTGTTCTATTGCATGCAGCGGGTTGGAAATTCCCCCGCTCCAGAATTTGTTCCATAACAAATTTATTTTTGATTTTAGTTCTGCATCTAACATTGTTATCGCCTATACTTCTTCTTTTTGTTGAATAGCCTTATACGGGGGGTTGTTGTTTGAGTTGTAAGATTATATTTTACCCTCACTTGATATCTTCTTTTATTATAACTAGTATAAAGTTGCTTTCCTCTTGTTCCAATTGATGCTCCAGCAGATAAACCTGTTTTAGATTTCGCACCAGCATAAACATATGGCTGTGCTTTTCTAGAAATTCCTCCAGCAATCATTGTTTTTAACTTTCCTATTTTGAAAAATTTTCTACCCCTAAGTTTCATTTCACCAACCCTCTCTTAATTTGTGTTTTTATTTTTCTTAGAATTAAAATAATTATCTATCTTTTTTCTTATTGATTTGCTTTTATATAGCTTTCCAGTTTCATCTCTGTACCATGCAAATAAACAATTTTTATCTTTTAACTCTTTTAATTCAAACCATTCGCTATGTGATTTCCCTTCGTTTAACTCATGTGGAAGACTTATAGTTTTTATATTAATGAGGTTTTGTTTGTTGTTTAACCTTATTCCTACTGACGATAAAGTTACATGTCTTCTTCCTTTATTTATTGCTTTAATAAATAAAGAAGTCTTTTTTGAATTATCACCAGTCATAAATCCAAATTTAGCAATTACTCTGATTTTAGGTCTGTCTTGAAAATTATTATAAATCTTCCATCCAATAGCAATTGTAGATAAAAATACACCATAAAGTGCAATAAGGGTTGTTAGATTCATGTTACCAATTCCCCCTTAAACGCTTTCTGCATTAAAGCATTAAATAAATTGTCAATCTGCTCTTTTGAATGTTTTTGTTGTTTTTTCATTGCCTCAACTTCTTTAACAATAGAAGCGAATTTTTGCTGGAGTGGAAACGGCGGACAAATCACTTTAATGCCTCTTAGAATACCTAAGGTAAGATATTTGGTATTTGTTCCGATTGATTTACTTTGAAGTTCGCCTAATTTTTTTTCTAATTGATAATGATAAAAACTATATAGTTCATTCTTATTTTTAAGAGTAAGAACATATGTCCTTTGATAAGCATCAAATTTACCTTTATAATACTTTATAGAATATTTTGCTGCTGCATTGTTTCCTGCTAATAAAAGAGCTTCACAATCAAAAGAGTATTTATTTATTTTAAAAGTTTCTTGAGAACAAGTAAAAAATGGATACTTCCCATTTAACACAGAAG
The DNA here is from genome assembly GCA_030631505.1 of Candidatus Nanohaloarchaea archaeon. Taxonomy (GTDB): domain Archaea; phylum EX4484-52; class EX4484-52; order EX4484-52; family DAOVKX01; genus DAOVKX01. The sequence goes on along the minus strand of DAOVKX010000014.1, from coordinate 15,318 downwards.
CATTGGAATCTAGTTTACCTGTAGTTATGTTAAAAACATCTAAAAAGCTTCTTATTTCAAATTTTTTAGTATTTTTTCTTTCATCCCCAAACATCTCTAAGAAAACACTTTTCAAAAAATCGTCAGTCAATTTGTCTGCTTGTTTTCGCCATTCTTTTGCTTTTTCTGCTTTCTCTAGGATGGCGACGATTTTTTTTTGGGTTGAAATGGGTGGGAGTGGGATTTTAATTTTAATTAAATCCTTGGGATAAACATGCGGCTGAGCAATTCCTCTTTGAAGACAGTATATTTGTTTCTGCGTGCCTTTTAAAAAATAATAAATATACTTCATAGAAAGTTCTTTTGAATCCGTTTGAATTGTTGAACAATCTGATGCAAAAATAGGTATGTTAAAATAAGCAACAAACCCGGCATATGCTCCAGAACCACTTACAGTTACTGTTTCCCCACTTCTATTTGAATAATTGTGATAGTATGCAGGTTGTTGCCCTCCAGCAATTACAGGAACCTGTCCTGTAACAACCGTGGCTTTAGTTATAGAACTGCCTTTTTTAACTTGGCAAATTTCTCCTAATTCAACTTTTTCCCATTCATCAGGCAATTTTTTTTTATCCATTCCTATCTACTCCAATAAACTTATCGGTTTCTCTTCGAATTTCTCAGCATTTTTAAAACACATTTTTGATTTTGTATGTTCACGAAGATGTCTTAATGCTTCACCTTTAATTGCCCAAGCTGTTGAATTCTTAGAATTAAATCTCAATACTTTTTCAGCATTATTTATTGCATTTTTCCATTGTTTTAAAAGTAATTGAGTTTTCGCATAATCCAATAAAAATGGTTCATTATATAAAAGATTCAATGCTTTATCAAAATATTTTAATGCTTGTCTTTCCTTTCCTTTAATTCTTAAAAGAACTCCTTTTTTATTTAAAACATGAGCATTTTTAGGAAAATTATTATATGAAATATTAATAATTTTTTCGGCTTCATCAATTTGTTGACGATTTATAAAAATAGCCGCTTTGTTTGACCAGTATATTGGACTATTATTATCTGATTTTATTGCTTTTTCAAAACATTCAAAAGCAAGAGATAAATATTTTTCAGGGTTTTGGAATTTTGCATTATTTTCAAAAATAACGCCTTTATTGTTGATTGCATTAACATTATCTGGATTTGTTTTAAGTATTTCTTCATTTATCTCATAAGCTTTCTTAAAATCAAGCATTTCTATATATATTAAGACTTTTTGTTCTTGTAGATTCACAGATTTTTCCAAAAATGTTTTCTTTTCTTCTAAATAAATTAATGCCTCTTTTAATTTTTTTTGACCTTTTAAAGTTTCTACTTTAGTCAAAATTGCCACAATAAATTTTGGATCTGCATCTAATACTTTATTCACAAGTACTAATGCTTCATTATATTGACCTCCTCTTCTTAAATTGTGTGCCTTGTTGTTTAATGCGAATTTATTGTTGCTATCAATATCTAATATTATATCATAACATTTATTGGATTCTTCAACATCATTGATTTTCTCTAATATAGATCCTTTATTCAAAAGCGCTTCTACATTTTTTGGACTTATTTCTAAAGACTTATTTAAAAACATTAGGGCATCTTCTGTTTTTTCAACAGAAAAGAAAAACATACTAATTTTTTGATATATTAAGGCTTTAAGATTTATATCAATATCCTGAAGCTTTAACAAAGCATCTTTTAGTACATTTGCGACATCGGAAGGATTATTCAAATCAATTTTTTTATTGAATTTGAAACTTAATTCAATACCAAAACGTTTTCCTAAATCGGAAGATTTTTTGAGTATTTCTCTTGGATTTTTTATATCGCTGACAAAAGGAACTTCTTCATCGGGAAAATATCCGTTACAAACATTTGGTGCATACCCCAGCAGTTCTATAAATTTTGTGCCTGACCAATCGAAAACCTGACATTTTTGTTTATTATTCCAATTCTTTATATCATCTTTACATGTTGCTGTTGTATCTGCATTTGACATTATGAAGAACTTCGTCACATTCTGATTCTCAGCTTTTAGAATTTCTGTGGAAAGTTGCTTAAAATTAACACCCTCTTTCTGTCTTTTACATTGAAACCAGCATTTCTCTGTGATATTTTCTTTTGCAACCGTGTAGATATATCCGGCTTCAAAATCTCTACCACCATCCCCACCTCGCCCTCTAAACTGTATGTTTTTAAATTCACCAGTACTGTTTATAATATCTCCACATAAATCTTGAAATTCTTCAGGATTTAAACTGTTTCTGATAAGTTCTTTCCATTTTGTTTTTGTCTTGCTTTTACTTTCAACCATTAATAATCATCTTTTCATTCTCAAAATGTTACTCGGCACAGGCACAGAATCTTTTTTTGTTTTGCTGATGAATGATGCGCGCTCTTTCAGGCCTTTGGCAAACATGTCCAGCATGTCTTCAAGAAATGCCGGTGCGACATTTTTTAAAATGTTTATTTCTTCGCCGGTGTCAATTGCAACAGACCATGTGAATCTGTCGTTTTCCTTGTCATAATATATTCTATTTTTGCCGGCAATGATGTGCGGAATCGGTATCTTCAGTTCACGCAGGATTAGTTCTTTTATTAGTCCTGATGGCTTCAGCCCTTTCTTTTCGCAATAGTCCTTGAATAGAGAAAACTCTGCCTGTGTTATTTTTGATGACACAGTTCTGAAATCATAGTCTTGGTTCGCCATGACTATATATAGAAAAGGAAATTTTATATATCTTCCTATATTTGTAAACTTTAGTTTACAACTAAAAAGTTAAGAATTGTTATATTTATATATGTTAGTTGCACATAATTATTATAACGAGTAAGTCGTGTTGAACGGATGACGGCTCAGGATTGAGCTCAGGACAAGTAAGCACGGTTCGTTACTTATTCTTAAAAAAGTCATTTCTTTCTTCATAAATCTCCGCTTTCATTAATATACAAGTAAACCAAATTATCACTTCATCTTTATCTTATTGCATTCAACAACTATCTTTTGCAGTTCAGAATGCTGGAATTTATCAAGCGGTCTTTCATTGGATAAGGGGGGAACTGTGAAATCTTTTAGTTCAATATGCTTTGCTCTGGAAAATACTTTTTTTAGCACATGCAGAAATTTAATCTGTTCAGAGTTGTAATTTTGGTTTCTATCAATAATATACTTATCAAACACTCTCTCAATCATTACTCTCGGATCATACTCATTGGTTAATCCTATAATTTTTCTTAAAAACAGCAGGAAATCAATTTTTTTTATTCTTTGAATATTTTCTATTGTTATTTCAGGCCTTAATTTACTCAACTGACTTTCTAATTCCAACAGTTCTTTTGGTGTAATTCCGCCGTTTTTTATCTTCTGGATAATAGGATTTGTTTTTAAAAAATTTATTAACACTTCATCCTTTTTTACCTCTTTTTTGAAATTTTCTACTCGTAATACCAAATCAGGAGCATCCACCTGAAGCATTTTCTTTGGATTTTTTTCATAGTGAACCATTAATGGAGCCAGTTCAACAATCATAAACTCAACAGATTCAAAGGTTAAATCTTCCCAGAATGAATCCTGGAACATTTTAAGAATATCATTCCGTTTCTCCTGAACCTGCTCCAGATTGTCTTTTTGGAGAATATTCTCCATCTTCTCTTTTACATACTCCCTGACATCATAAATTTTATCTATATCTTCGTCCAGAATAAACCTGAATAATTTTTCAACTTTTAAAATAAACGAAGAAACTAAGGGGTTTTTTCCAGGATTAAGAGAAATCAACGGAGCAATTTCATTATTTAATTCATTAATGTAATTCTTTAAATCAAACTTACGGGAAACGACTTTCTTAATTATCGGAAGTTTTTCTCTTACAATAAATGAATCTTTATCCAAAGCATCAACATCTTCTATAATCTTGTTTTCAACAACTTCTTTTTGTTCGGAATCAAGTCTCTTTTTCAAAAGAGCCACTCTGTTTAAGAAGATTTTTGTTAATGTGTCGGTTCCTGCTTTTCTTTCTTTGGCTTCTTTAAGATGGTGATATTTTATGTTTGAATGTCCCCCAATTGTAAAATCCAGAATCAAAAAATCTTTTTTATCTCCATCCGGGAGCCATTCTTTATGTTTGCAGGTTTTAAGGTTTCTTGTTCCTCTCCCTAACATTTGCCAGAATCTAATCGGTGAAAACACAGGTTTAACAAATACTAAATTGCATACTTCTGGAATGTCTATTCCTGTGTCTAATACACCAACAGACAAAGCAATTCTTGGCTCAGAATCAAGTTTAAATCTTGAAATTTCATCAGTATAACGATATATCTCAGAAACAATTATTTGAACATCATTACCCAAACTCGGAAATAGCCTGTTAAATATTTTTTTAATGTGTTTGGCATGTTTTACATTAGCGCAGAAGAATATGGTTTTTGCAGGCTTTCCTTCATCTGACTTATAGCACCTGTTCATAAATTCCCTGACAACTAATTCATTGGTTTTATCATCCATGAAAACTCTTGCAAATGCACCTCCCGGAAGCATCATATATTTTGGGTCTTCTTCCTGTTTCATCAATTGAAGTTGCAATTGTTTTGTTAAAGATGACCCTTCAATACCTAAAGAAAGAATTTTTGTGTCTATCATTTCAGCAACATAAGGAACAAGAACGCTATCCCTTATTGCTTCATCATAAGTGTATTCTACTGTGGGTTTAGTTCCTTCACATTCAAACAGTTCAAAAGTATTTCTGCTTTCGGCTGTAGATGGTGTTGCAGTTAATCCAATTCTTATCGCATCAAAATATCTATGGATTTCTTTATTAGGGTCATAAATTGACCTATGGGCTTCATCAAAAATTATCAAATCAAAAAAACCCGGACTAAACTTCTCATAAAATTTACTTTTTTTCCCACTTTTTAATGTTTGAACTGTTGTAACATAAAGACCATTGGGAAAGCTTTTTGGGTGTTCTCTCAAATCAATAACTGCTTCAGAAAAGAATTCCTTAAAACCCGCAGATTTCGCTTGATTTGTTAAAGCTATTCTGTCAGCAACAAACAGGACATTTCTAACAACATTAGCCCTCAGCAGAACATCAATCATAGCCATAGCCACTCTGGTTTTTCCGGTTCCTGTTGCCATGGAAATTAAAGCAGACCTGTAACCTTTTTGAATATGTTCCATCATCTGTTTAACGATTAAGATACTCTTAGGCCTATCGACAATCTTTCCGATATTAATTTTGGTGGGGTCTCTTCTTTTTCGATATAGTTCTAATCTTCTTTTTAGGTCCGGTTGAGAGAACGGACCAGCAATGTGTCTCTCAACACCATATTGGTCAATCAGAAGCCATTTATTTCCATTAGTTAAGAAAACAGGAATCCTTATTCTTGTTTGCTGTTCAAGATCTTGTAAGTAGGTTCTGGCTTGCGCTCTTCCTTTATCTTCATTAACTGAGAATTTCTTTGCTTCAATTAGCCCTATAGGTGCGTTATCTTCTCCTAGAAGTAAATAGTCAATAAATCTTCCAGAATCGTCCTTTGAACCTTTTGAAAGCACATAGGTTTTAGCTTTAAAATCAGACTTAACTGAGTTTACTTCTTCTTTAATATATTTTTTAAACCAGCCCGCAGTTCTAAGCTGCTTATCTATTACTTGTTCTCTGGTAATTTTTTCGTCCATATATAAAGTAAGTAATAAAATAGATATATAACTTATTGTTTTAGTTTTTAACCCTTGTCTGCTTGATAGAACCCTATTCTTTGGATATTACATCTTTTTTAACAGATTACATTAACTCAATGGTTTACTTACAGGGGTTAAAGATTTATTTCTCATTGCTTCAATAGATGTATGTCAGGGTCAGGGCCGAATTATTCCAGAGCAAAGGCGTTGAAGCAGCCGAGAAATGTTGGTGAAGCTGAATCGCAGAAGTGGGGGTCTTCCTGGGCGGATATTTTAAGGAAGAACAAGTATCCTAAATGCATAGAGTTAAAGGAAAAATTGTTTGAATATTGTCCTGAAAATGTGGATGACATAGATAATCCGCCAAAGGAATGTAAAACATGTCCCCAGCGGGAAGCGCCTGCCAGTTCTGTGCGGGAGCGGTTTTTGAAGCTGCAGGAAGAAATGAGAAAAGTGAAATGAATGTTTTTAAAAGGTTTAGGTCCTATTGCAACTATCCCTCTGATTGTCATAATTTTAAAATGGTTTAATATCCTGGATAAAATACCTTACATTAATACATTTGAATTTAATTCGTTAATTTTATGGGCCGCCATAATAAATATTAGTCTATTTGAATTAAAGAGAAATAAGAAACATCCCTGAATCTCTCATTCTTATTCCAATTATATGTATAGCTGAATTGAACCTAATGAAACATTAAAACCAAGAGCAAGGGAATTTTTAGGTTGTGAATTTACGAACAATGTTCAATCCCTTCTTTTAATATCCCTGAAAATTTTTCCAATATTGTTTTTAAATTTTCTTCGGAATCAGCTTCAGCAGTGAGGCGTATCTGCGGGGATGTGTTTGATGCCCGGATTAAAACCCAGCCAGTTTCCAGATCAACTCTCACCCCGTCTAATGTGTTGGTCTTTTCATATTCTTTGGATAATTTTTCCTTTAAAGAATCAACTACTTTGAATTTTGTTTCATCGGCGCAGTCAAAACCAATTCTTTTCTTTGGATAAACCGGAATCTTATCAGCAATATCTGACAGCTTTTCGTTGCTCTTTGAAATGCTTTCAGCGATTTTTAACGGGATTATCACTGCATCGTCAAATGGGAAATAAGAGGGAATTACAAAATGCTTTGAGGATTCTGCCCCGAATACAGCATCTTTTTCTTTCACTTCCTGCATCATGAATGTATGGCCGACAGGAATTCTTATCACTTGGGCATTTAATGGTTCCAGTTGCTCTTCCAGAATCATAGAACATTCAACATTTGAGATTATGATTTCTTTTTTCCCTGACAACAAACCTTTCGCAACCATCACTGCAATCTGGTCTCCTGTCAGGATGTTTCCCTTGTCATCCACTATGCCAACTCTGTCGCCGTCGCCATCGAAGCCAAAGCCAAAATCCGCTTTTTCTTCAAGAACTTTTTCCCTTAATTTTTTCAGGTTTTCTTCTTCGACATCAGCACCCCTCCCTGAAAAATTCGGGTTGACATCGCAGAATAATTTTACAACTTCAATGTTTTCGAAGGATTCAAAAACTTCCGGCGCAACTAATGATGTGCTTCCCTCGCCGCAGTCAACAACCACTTTTAATTTTCTGCTTATGCTGAAGCTGTTTATCAGATGAGAGATGTAATTGCTTTTCATATCTATTGTTTCCACTTTTCCTTTTTCTCCATCATAAGTTTCGTAATCGTTTTCTTTTACAATTCTCCCTATTTCTGAATTGACTTCCTCGAAAAAGCCAATGCAGTTTTTGTCATAGAATTTTATGCCGTTCCAGTCCGGCGGGTTGTGCGATGCTGTAATGTATCCGGTAACATCTTTTTTGAGTTTCCAGCCGGCAAATAAAGCCACGCCAAATGATGTTGTCCTGACGTTAGTAACATTTATTCCCATAGAAGTGATTCCTTTTATGAAGCTTTCTGATAAATCCCCGCTTGATGCGCGTATGTCATTCCCTATCAGAAATTCATTTCCCATATTATTTCTTATCATCAATGTGCCGACAGCTTTCCCTATATTTTCCATAATCTCTTCGTTCAAATCTGCGGGATAAATTCCCCTTATGTCATAAGCCCTGAATATTGACATTTTGTTTCCTCTTTAATATTTAAGTTAGATATTTGCAAATCTCTGTATGCTAATATCTCTTTGTTGTTTAGTTTTTTTATATGTTCTAATCTTTCAATTTATTATAGAGATTGACCCAAAGAACGTATGGATTGATTATGGACAGGAGATAATCGGTAAATTAACCGTGTCAAGAAACGGGGACGGAATTGTGAATATAAAAACTGTTGGTCGGGCAATAGAAACCACTGCAAAAGGGATTGCAGAACAACCGCAAACAGTTGCAATGCCAACAGGATTTGCAATAGCCCAGTATGCAACAACTGCCAACATTTCTTTATTAGTGTCATTAATAACGCTTAGCTTGGTTGGATACATTGCAGTATCCAAGAGACTTTGACTTTTTCTCAACATATATTAAGCACTTTTTACACAAAGTATATTGGGTAGAGGTATATGGATTGTGTCAGGTATGTATTGTTAGTTTTTTGTTTGATTATTATTTTGTCTAATTCTGTTAATGCAGACCCGACATATGTTTTAGTTGGAAACCGGACTTGGGATAATAATTTGACAGGGATCCCTATAGATCCAGCTATTGCCTTTGGGGACATAGACAATGACGGCGATTTGGATTTATTAGCAATTGGGTGTGCGAATGGTGATGTTGATATAAGTTGCGATACTTTTGAAAAAACAAGGGTTTATATTAATAATGGAACAACATTACAAGAAAATACAACATGGCAACAAAATCTGAGTTCTTCTTTTGAATCTTTAGCACTTGGGGATATAGACAACGATGGTGATTTGGATTTAATCATAGCAAATATACAAAAAGTTTATATTAATAATGGCACAACCTTTACTGAAAATTCTACATGGCAGCAAGAATTAGTAACTTATGAACCCACACCAGGATCTGTAGGATTAGGTGACATAGACAACGATGGTGATTTGGATTTAGCTTTTACTGGTTTCAGTAGCAATGATCCAAGTGTTTACATTAATAATGGGACAACATTTATAGGGGGATATTGGATTGATAGTTCTTTACGGGATACTAGAGAATCTGTTCATTTAATTGATATAGATAATGATAATGATTTGGATTTAGTCTCAGCAGGAAATGAATATGGTGCATTATACATAAATAACGGAACAGGTTTTACAGCAGTAGATAGTAGTGTAACTTCTATGGACCATGTATTTTCTGTAGCAGGCGATTTAGACAATGATGGTGACATAGATTTGATAGAGATGGGTTTAGCCACCGGTTGTGCAACTCGTGGATTGAGAAATGATGGTACAACATTAATAAGAAATACTTTGTGGGAGATATCTGGACTAGCTCGCGGTTCTTTTGCTGTTGGAGATTATGACAACGATGGTGATTTGGATTTAATAGCGATTGGACGATGTAGCAGTAATAATTATGTTGATATTTATGATAATAACGGAACAACTTTTATAGATAATTCAACAACAGGGGCAAATTTGTCAGCGACTTATTCAACTTCAACAGCATGGATAGATATAGATATGGATAATGATTTGGACTTAGCTATAGTTTACAGTGGGGTAATCTGGATTTACATCAACAACATCACCACACCCAACACAGCACCATATACACCAAATGTAACTAATTCATCATATAATGAGGGTAGTATAACATTGAACTGGGGAAATGCATCTGATGCAGAAACACCAACTCCGGGTTTATATTACAATCTGAGGGTTGGTTCAGCATCGGGAGGAAATGACATAGTATCGGGGGTATATGGCGGGATGAGCAATCCGACTGCAGGTTATTTCGGAAACATGATGCAAAGAAAAGCATTACCATTAAAGATAACCAGATTACAAGAAAACCAGATATATTATTGGTCTGTACAGTCAATAGATACAGCATTAAAGGCATCAGACTGGAGCACAGAGCAGAACTTTACCATTACAGATTTCACAGAACCGATAATAACAGTGAATGCGCCGGATAATGGATATTCGACACCGAACAGGACTGTAGTGTTTAATGTCACTGTTTATGACAATGTGAATTTAACCAATGTTTCATTGTATGGAAACTGGAGCGGGTGGCATCTGAATGAAACAAATAGTTCCGGAGTAAATAATACAGATTACATATTCACCAAGGATCTGGCAACGTATGGCGACGGGACATTCAGCTGGTTCATAAGGGCTTATGACAACAATACGAATTATGCTGATTCTGGCAATAGGACGTTTACGATTGGTGATATGGATATTGGACTAATTGAAAATGTAACCTGGGAACAAAACCTAACACAGGTAAAATGGTGTTCTGCTATTTGGGGGGATGTAAATAACAATGGCAAACTTGATTTAGCATTGTTTGGATATCTTAATGATGGAATCGGTAAAATCTACATTAACAATGGTACTACATTACAGGAGAATACTACCTGGCAAGGGAATATAACACCATTAAATACTTATGGTACTTCTTTTGGCGATATAGATAATGATGGAGACTTAGATTTAGTAAATCCCGATTACCAAAATCCTAAAATCTATATTAACAATGGAACAACATTACAGGAAAACACAACCTGGGAACAGAATTTAACAGGATTACAAGGCAGTGCTGTTCTTGGCGATATAGATAATGATGGAGACTTAGATTTAGTAAGTGTTGGAGAAGCGGATGATAATGATCTCCACTCTAAAATCTATATTAACAATGGAACAACATTACAGGAAAACACAACATGGCAACAGAATTTGATATATATTGATACAGAATTAGGTGGTTCTCTTAGGGCTATGTTGGGCGATATAGACAATGATGGTGATTTAGACCTGTTAATTATTGGCTATAGCTCTGCCTATTACTCCAAAGTCTATATAAACAATGGAACAACCTTAATTGAAAATGCAGACTGGCAAAAAAATCTAATTAATATAACCCCTCACGATTCTGTAGCACTTGGGGATATAGACAATGATGGTGATTTGGATTTAGCATTGTCAGGACAAGATAGTGATAGTGTTAGACGTAGTAAAATTTATATCAATAATAAGAGTAGTTTCGTGGAAAACCAGACTTGGCAGGAAAATATAACAGGTTTATCAAGCCCATCAATAGCGTGGGGGGACTATGATAATGATGGAGATTTTGATTTAATAACAACAGGATGGGATGGTGAAAGTTCTCATAATAATTTTTTTGTTGCGATTTATGAGAATAACGGAACTAGTTTAGTAAGGAGCTCAACAGCAGCGGCAAACATCACAGCAGTTAGTGGTAGTGTCGCTTGGAGTGACATCAATAGTGATGATGTCCTTGATTTAATATTATTAGGAGATAGCACTAGGAATCAAGCAGGTGGTGAAACTACTAAAATTTATATTAACAATGCGACTACCTCAAACACAGCACCATATACACCAAATGTAACCAATTCATCATATAAAGAAGGTAGTATAACACTGAACTGGAGTAATGCATCTGACACAGAAACGCCAACTTTAGGATTATATTATAATCTGAGGGTTGGTACAACCTCAGGAGGAAATGACATAGTGTCTGGGGTATACGGAGGGATGAGCAACCCGACTGCAGGATATTTCGGAAACATGATGCAGAGGAAATCACTGCCATTAAAAGTTTCAAGGTTGCAGGAGAATCAGGTGTATTACTGGTCTGTGCAGAGCATAGACACTGCATTAAAGGCATCAAGCTGGAGCACAGAGCAGAACTTTACCATTACGGATTTCACAGAGCCGGTGATAACAGTGAATGCACCGGATAATGGATACTCCACACCGAACAGGACAATAGTGTTTAATGTTACTGTTCAGGACAATGTGAATTTAACCAATGTTTCACTGTATGGGAACTGGGGAAGTTGGCACTTAAATGAAACCAATGAATCAACTGGACAGAACAACACAAATTTCATATTTACAAAGGATCTGGCAACGTATGGCGACGGGACATTCAGCTGGTTCATAAGGGCTTATGACAACAATACGAATTATGCTGATTCGGGTAATAGGACGTTTGCGATTGATACAACTGCACCGTACATATCATTGGAACTTCCATTGAATTGGACATGGAACAGTTCCAATACAACAATGTTTTATTACGTGCCGAATGAAACAACATCAGCAATAAACAATACTGTGTTGTGGACTAATACAACAGGAACATGGCGGGTCAATATGACCAACCAGTCTGCTGTAACAAATGGCACAGCAAACTCATTTACATTAACAGGGATACCAGATGGCTCTTATATCTGGGGAATAAACATAACAGACAGGGCAGGAAACTGGAGATTTAGTGAAGATAAGAGTTTTTATGTAGATACTATTTTTAATTCAGTAAGCGTATCAGCACCTGCAAATGGAACTTATGATAATGATGGCACATTTGACGTAACATTCCTGCCTAATGACACCAATGCAATAACTAATTGCTCTGTATACATCAATAATTCTTACATAAAATCAAATACATCTGCGATAACTAATGATACAGGCAATACAATACAAATCACAGGACAACCAGATGGCTTATACATTGTAAGCGTTAACTGTTCTGATATTGCAGGGAGTCACAAGTTTACAGAGGATAGAAGTATTGTTGTGGATTCAACTTTCAACTCACTAACAACAGATACGCCGGCAAATTCTACTTGGGATTCTGACGGAACTGTGGATTTTGCATTTACTCCAACTGATACAAATTTAATAACAAATTGCTCTTTGTATGCTAATTTCTCGGGAACATTCGAATACGTAATGTCAAACACATCAGCAATAACAAATGGCTCTTCAAATACGATACAGAAATCATCAATATCAGACGGGAGTTACATCTGGAATGTTAACTGTACAGATATTGCAGAGAACCATAAGTTTGGCGAAGACAAGAGCATATACATTGATACAATTGCACCGCAGGTTTCAACCCCTCTGCCTGCAAATGGTACGTGGTTCACTACGCCTGCAGTTAATTTCAATGTGACAGTCAATGATACAAATTCTATAGTAAATGGTTCTTTGTTCATCAATATCTCAGGCGGTTCTTACACATGGAATATGTCAAATGCTTCAACAATTTACAATAATACGGTCTTTAATTTTACATTGGCAGGAATACCCGATGGCTCTTACCTGTGGAATGCAAACTTTACTGATATTGCAGAGAATCATGGATGGGGTGAAGATAAAGTATTTTATGTTGATACAACTACACCAATAATAAAAGTATATCAACCACAGAATACAACTTACAGCAATAGTTCTGTTCCAATGTCATACTCAATAGATGAACTAAACTTAAACTCAACAATTATCTGGCAGTACAATGGAAATGGGACAAACTACACAACTTCGGATAATTCGTCAGGCATTTATCTTGGTGCAGACGGAACCAAGATATTAGAAGCATGGAACAATGATTCTGCAGGCAATATTGGATATAATATTACTTATTTAACCAGAGACACAACAAAACCAACGATAAACCTGATATCACCGACTAACTCATCAACATGGACAACATCATCTACAGTGACATTCACATATAATGTATCAGACATTACACCGTTGAACTGCACATTATATGTAAGTGACATATCACAGGCATCATCTACGTACAAGTCACCAAACGCACAGCTTACGTTTACCAAGTCATTATCAAACGGGAATTATAATTATTCTATAAACTGCACTGATTCCGGCAATAATACAAATTCTTCACTGACATATAAACTTACTGTTAGTTATACTGCACCATCAACCACTACAACCACAGGCACTGGCGGAAGTTCCGGCGGCTCGTTAACCGCGACAATCCCTAAGGAAATATTAATAATAGGAAACCTTGATGCATTAACAACAGTAACAAAGACAACAGAGGAAAAATCACCAATAACACAAGTATCAATAACACCGAACACAGACGCACAGAATGTACAGCTCATAATAAAACAGTTATCAGCGAAACCAGACAACACACAGGAGCCAGACTATACGGCATACAACTACATCAACATAACACCATTAAACATCAATGACACAACTATTAAAAATGCAAAGATAAGGTTCAAAGTCAACAGGTCGTGGGTAGTTAATAACAATGTTGATATGGATAAAGTGTACTTATTGAGATATAAAAACAACAAGTGGGAGAGATTGAATACAAACAGAAAATCATCAACATCAACAGTTGTCTTTTATGAGGCAACAACTCCCGGGTTCTCCACGTTTGCAATAACCGGAGAAAAGAAAACACTAACTGAACAAACGACAGAAGAAGTTAATGTAACAAACATCACTGAGAATGTAACAGATAAAATACAAACCAATATTACAGACATAACTGATTATGCTGAGGAGAATGGTCATGATTACAGAGCGATTGTGCTGGTATTATTTGTTCTTGTTGTTGGGTATTTAGTGTATAGAAAAGTTTAAAAAGTATCGTATACAATAATGTTACATATATAACATTTATGTTATGGTGATGCTGTGCTAGAAAATTTAACACCAATGAGTTTTAAATGCTTACGTATCCTGTTTTTAAATCCCCAAGATGAGATGTATGGCAGGGAGATAGCAAAAAAAGGTAAATTGCAACCAATGAGCGTTAGCAGAGTGTTAAACAAACTTTGCTCTTTAAGTATTCTAAAAAAGAGAAAATCAGGCAAATCAGTTTATTATTCTCTGAATCCTGATCATCCTTTGGTAAAACAACTATATGCTCTTTATGAAAATGACAAATTGTATAATTTTTACAAAAAACACAAAGACTATAAAATTATCATTCAGGACATATTGTCTTTAACCAAACATTTTAGGAATAAATATTTGATACTCATTTTATTTGGTTCTGTTGCTAAAGATGACATATCAAAAACATCTGATATCGACTTATTGTTTATGGTTCCAAATAAAAATATTAAACAACTGAACAAAGACATTTTAAGTTTAGGTAAGAAAATACACTCACAACATGGAAAAGAAACATCAACAATATTTATGACATTACAGGATTTTAAAGATAATCTGAGAAACAAGGATAATTTCATATTGCAAGTATTAGACTCACATTTAATTTTACAAGGAAATGAATTATTTGCAGAGGAGGTAATGGAATGGTTAAAACAACGATAGAAGATTGTTTGAGAAGAGGTAGAGAGAGAAAAGGTGGAATAACTTTAAGAAATCCAGACAAGAATTTAGCTCTGAGTCATTTAGAAAAAGCCACTCATGACCTTGAAGTTATGAATGATTTGTACAACTTGAAACATACAGACTGGACAATAATAACTGCTTATTATTCAATTTATCATGCGTGTCTTTCTTTATTATCAAGAGTTGGTGTGCACAGCAGAGATCATACATGCACTCTTGCGATTATAGAAAAGTTCTTTACCAAAGAAGGATTGAAAATGGAAGATATTAAGCAAATAAAAGGATTGGACAATTTAAAATCATTATTAGAAAAAGGAGACTTTGTTTTGTTGAGTAAAAAAGATTT